>NZ_JBQTCF010000028.1:0-62096 GCF_052379845.1 Roseinatronobacter sp. NSM
ATTAACTCAACACGATGTCGGAAGAGTAATGGCGGAGAGACAGGGACACTACGCTGAAAGGGGTATAAGTCCTTGAATTGTTATAAATCAGTGTGTTAGGTGTGGGCCTAGGGGGTCCTATAGAGGGTCCCGTAGGGGGTCCTGATGGGTGCGAAGCTAGATAAACGATACCTTGAGCAAATGGCGGGTGGCAAGTGGCGGGTGTCTGTGAAGGTGCCAGCGGATGCCCGCGATGTGATAGGAACGGCGCGGCTCAAGCAATCGCTGGGCACTGATAGCCTAGAGGAAGCCAACAGGCTTAAGTGGCCTGTCGTGGCGCGGTTCAAGGGTCAGATTGCGGTGGCGCAAGGGAAAGCTGGGGACCCTGCGCTTGATGCGTTGGCGCTGGACTACAGGGGGCGGGTTGTCGCGGCCTCAGATGAAACGGAAGCCCCAGACGAGCGCAGCTACTCTGCGAGGGACCTTGTGGACGCACAGATTGCGGCTGAGGCTGAGGCGCTGGCGGGTCCCCCTATCCGCGTGAATAGTCACGGCGGGCCTGAATTTGATCCTGTCAGGATGCGCAAGGCGCAGCGGTTTACAGAGGTGGCGCGGGGCAAGAGGACG
Organism: Roseinatronobacter sp. NSM; assembly: GCF_052379845.1. NCBI lineage: Bacteria > Pseudomonadati > Pseudomonadota > Alphaproteobacteria > Rhodobacterales > Paracoccaceae > Roseinatronobacter > Roseinatronobacter sp. NSM. Next base: position 607 of record NZ_JBQTCF010000028.1, read on the forward strand.
CCGCTTAGGGTCCCTGAGGTCGCCTTCAGGAAACAGAAGGCGGACAACTGGCAGGGCAAAACATGGGGCAAGTACGACAGGATCATGGCCTTGCTTGAGTCATGGCAGCGAGACACGCAGGGCGGGGCGGCTATTGAGGGCTTGGACCGTAAAGCGGCTGGGGCGTTCATAGGTGAAACCCTAGAGGCGCAGGGGTGGACCGCAAAGACAATGAACGGCTATCTGTCCTGCTTACGCCAATACTGGCGCTGGATGATCAAGCGGGGCTATGCCGAAAGCAACCCTTGGGACAATCAGCAGCTTGAGGCCCCGAGGCAGAAAGAAGAAACCAAGGAAAGACCCTTCACCAAAGAAGAAATGCGCAAGCTGATCTACGGCCAGCCATCTCAAGCTTACCTGTCCGACCTGATGCGCCTTGCGGCTCTCACAGGGGCGCGGCTGGGGGCGCTGGTGGAACTCAGGGTGAGGGATTGTCAGGATGGGGTGTTCATGATCCCGCCTCAGAAGTCAGAGCCTGCCGCGCGGCGGGTGCCGATACATTCAGACCTTGCCGCCATGGTGGCGCGGCGGTGCGAAGGGAAGGCGGGGGATGACTGGCTTTTCCCCGAGGTGCCTCCTTTGGGGCCGGATGCAAGCCCCAGTCAGCAGCGTAGCAACAAGGCGGGAAAGGCGTTCAAGAGTTACAGAGAGAAACTTGGGGTCAAGGATAAGGTGCAAGGGGTCCGGCGGTCGCGGGTGAACTTCCATTCCTTCCGGCGCTGGTTCATCACAGAGGCTGAAAGGGCCTTGGGGGAACTCGGGGCGCTGGGCTTCACCACTTACACAATCTCGGAAGTGGTCGGGCACAAGGTGGAAGGGATGACGTTCGGGACCTACAAGGGCGCGGCCTCAGATGCCCAGCGGCGGGCCTGTGTCGAGGCGGTGAGGTTGCCAGAGCCATGAAAGAGGCGCTTGGGGGCCTTGGGGTTGTGCAGACCCTTTAGCCCCGCTGCGGTGTTATTCAGGCGGCTTCAATTGGCCGATAAAATTCACCATAGAGGACTTTCGCCAACGACTCGCGGGCCTCATGGGCTTTTCGCGCCGTAGAAAAGCGGCCTATTTTTCGAAGGCGTCCGCCCGTCTTGATTTGGGCGGCATACTGCTTCCGCGCCTTGTCATATGTCACACCCGGATAGCCAGAGGTGTTATTCCGTTGTATGCCCCTGTTGCGTTGATTTTGTGATGCGGTCGCGGGGCGCAGGTTTTCCCAGCGGTTATCGCTGCGGATGCCGTTAATGTGGTCAACTTGATCTTGAGGCTCTTGGCCTGTCATCCAAAGGAAGGCGAGGCGATGGGCACAGTATCGCTTGCCTAGCACGCTGATCTTGATGTAGCCGCGATCTGTCAGGCTTCCCGCAATGTCGCCGCGTTTAACATTTCTGGCGCGGGGGTTGCGCCAAGTAAATAGACCCGTGCTGGGGTCGTACTGGAGTAGGAGCCGCAATGTTTCTGCGGTCAGGGGGGATTTGTCCGTCATACGGAGTGTCCCTTCTTATTTGGTTTTCATCATGACCTCTTTGGTGGGCATGTGTGTGGACTGGCTCTGGGGCCTATATCCTTGGGGTTGTCTTGAAGTGGTGGGTCTTTGGTAGGGGCGGGGATGCCCCTTCCTGAAATCACCCCTTAGGTGAACGCAGGACCCTGTTAGAAATAAGTCACCAAGTGAAGGTGACAGTCCTATAGTTATCTTATGGTTTAACTCGGGCCTATGTTCAGTATTATGCCCAAACCTTAAGGCATTCTTTAAGGTATTGAAATAAAACAACAACCTAACCAGCCCAAACAAGGGGTCTGCTTCCCTCAGATTGTCCCGATTTCACGTTGGGCGGTGCAGGTGGGCGTGGGATGCCGCCCGAGGCCCGCAAGTCTCCGCTGAGAGTCTTGAGGGCCTCGGGCGGGTAAGAGGTGCCAAGATTGGGACGGCCCCTCAGCGGCGCTCTGCGTGACTCTCAGCATATATCAGCTTTGATCCTATGCGAACCTCAAGACCCCCTTGGACGCGCTGGCAGTATAGCGGCGGCTCAAGTGGGGCGCGGGGTGCGTGGACAACTGAGAGGCTGGGGAAGCGGCCACGGAAGTGGGGCAGGTGCAGTGTGAAGTCAATGGTCATGATTGTGTTTCCCTTTGTGTGATAGGTGTCACGGTTGCGGGGGGAAACGATACGCTATCGGAACGATTGCGGCCCTCCAGTAGATAACCTAAATGTGATGATCTAGTCAAGTTATCAAGCGCTTTGCGTGGACGAATGGAAGGGGGATTAGTTTATGAGCATTCATCAGATGACGACAAATATTGACTCAGCAGGCCGTGTGGCTGTGTGGGCGTAGCTTGGGTGCGGTGCTGTGATTATTTGGACCACCGAGGGCCTGCCCTTCGTGTCCTTAGTTGCCGCCGCTTATTTCACCGTAGGGACGTTATTTGCTGGTACGCTCTTGGGCGGCTTCTATTTTTACGCGCGTTCATTGGTTCTTGCTTTGCTCAGTGGGGCGCTGACCGGACCTTCGCTGCGGGCAATCTGGGCTATCGCTTCTGTTGCTCTGTTCGCGGGTCTGATTTATGTCACCTTCCTGCTTTCCAGCTATTCACTTGGCAAGCTGGATGGCTGGATTGGCAGCTAGGACCCTGTAAACGCTGGCGCGGCCAATCCCGAGGCGCTGGGCAATCTCAGTGGCCCCGAGGCCCTCTTGGTGCAGCTTGTGAACCTCTGGGGACTTGGCCTTGGCAGTGGGCTTTCTGCCTTTGTATTTCCCCTGTGCCTTGGCTTTGGCGATCCCTTCGCGCTGGCGTTCCAACATGATCTGGCGCTCAAACTCTGCGATGCCCCCTAGGACTGTCAGCAGCAGCTTGCCTGTGGCGGTGCTGGTGTCAATTCCCATGTCGAGGATGCGCAGCGATGCCCCCTTGGCGGTCAGGGTGTCCAGCAGGTCCAGCAGGTGACGCACAGAGCGGGCAAGGCGGTCCAGCTTCGTGACAATCAGGGTGTCACCTTCCCTTAGGAACTCAAGTGCCTCTGTGAGTTTCTCTCGGGCGTCTAGGTCCACAGATGAAACCTGTTCACAGAATAGGCGTTCACATCCTGCGGCCTCAAGGTCGCGGCGCTGGGCCTCAAGACCTGCGGTCTGGTCTAGGGTGGAAGTGCGAAGGTATCCGACAATCATGGCTCTGTTCCCCTTGGTGTCTCAATGAAGTCTAAGACGTTATCGCCGGAATGTCTCAGATTGTCAATAGGTATTCTATTGAGACTCTCAGGGGCGGGTCTTGAGGCGACTCACTAGGGCAAGGTCTATTGAGACGGCTTGTCTAATTTAAAACATGCGTGAAAGTGGGATGTGTGAGTATTTGCGAGCGAATGTCGGCCATAGCTTCACCGCGCATCAAGTCATTCGCTTTCTTGTAATCGGCCTCACGATTGATCATTGACCGATAAACAGCACGGTAGAAAGAGGGCATGAATTTACCGCGTGAAAGCAGGCTATCCATCAGCGAAAAGGTGGCAATTCTAAACAAGAGCAAAAGAATGAATGCAACCACCCCAGCCGTAGCGAAGGCATAGACCAGCAATGCAAGCGTAGCTAGCCAGTTCACCACGCGTAGTTTGGTTGAGGCTGGCGGGGTAACGGCGTCACGGATATGCTGTGCACCACGACTATCCACACCAAGGGCTTTCCCGAAGTTATCAGAAGCAGCGTGGATACCAAGTTCATATGCGGCGTGAAGTGAAAGGATTAGCGCCCCTGCGAATAGAAGGGCGATGGAAGCTGAAGGGTCGGGTAGCATCGTGCGAATTCCTAATCTGCTTTACGGGTTGACGCTACGCGCTGGGCGCGACGCAACGCAACTAAGAAAACGGGGCGCTGGGCTAAGGGGGCATGGGGGGAATCGTCGCGGTCGCCCTAGCGTATATGGGGGCGCAGAAATTTTGCAGAAATGTCGCTGGGGTGGGGTTCTGAGACGCATGGCGCGGGCAAGAAAAGTTGCGTTAGGGGGTCCCGTGGAGGGTCCTGTAGGGGGTCCCATGAAAAGGGGTATCCGCTCAAGTATTTGAAATTAAATGATTTTTTCGGGTGAATATTGTCTGGCGGAGAGACAGGGATTCGAACCCTGGGTCCCCGTAAAGGGACAACGGTTTTCGAGACCGCCCCGTTCGACCACTCCGGCACCTCTCCATGATCGCGTTGGGGCTTACTGCGCCACGGCGCGGCTTGCAAGCGGAATGTTGGTCTCGGCGGGAATTTTGATGCGCGGATGCGCGGGGTGACGCCGGATCGCGTGAATGTTCTTTGCGCTGCGCCACAGGACGGTTAGAACCACAGGGAATGTAAGGAACCAGCGGGGAATGAAAATGGCAACCACGGCAAGGTATGCTTGCATTATTGCGCTGTTCGTCTTGACGGTGCTCACGTCTATGACCCGCGCCAGCCAAGCTGAAGACCTGTCAGACGCGTTTTTGTTGCCGGAGTTGTTCGAGGTCATGGCCCTTGAGGGCAAAGCCGCCATAGGGCAGGACAACGCCGCACCCCTTTCCGAGCGAGAGATGGAGATCTTGCGCAGTGAGTTGGTCGAAATATACGATCCCGCGCGTATGCTTGCGGATTTTTTGGTGGCGCTGGAAAATGCGCTTGAGCCACATCCCCAAACCCGCGCGGATGCCATTCGCTTTGCCACAACAGACCTTGGGCAGCGCGTGTTAAGACTGGAAATTTCAGCGCGCGAGGCGCTGTTGCAAGATGAGGTCGACGAACTGGCGCGTCTGGCCCTGCTGGAGGCCCGCAGGGCCCCGCAAGGCGCCAAGGGACCGGATCGCTTGGGAATGGTGCAGGACCGGATCGATGTGAATGACCTGATCGAGTTCAATGTCACGCTTGGGATGAACACAAGTTTTGCCTATTACCGGGGCATGCTGTCTGAAAGCGCGACTGTCGGCCTGAACGCCGAGGATCTGCTGTCTTTGGTGCAGGCGCAGGAACCGGAGATAAGGCGTGACGTGGCAGATTGGATCGAATCCTATTTTCTTATGGCGTATCAACCCCTGAGTGATGCGGAGCTGCAAGATTACATAGACTATTCCGCCAGCCCGCACGGCGTTGCGTTCAACCGCGCCATGTTTCAGGCTTTTGACGATGTGTTTGTCGATTTGTCGCAACGTGTGGGGCGTGCTTTGGGCAAGTTGGTCAATAGCGACTCGCTTTAGGGCATAACAGGGTATGGGGTAGGGTGTCGCGTTGGGTGTGCCGCCCAATGCGCCTTCATGCAAGCTGACTTTGGAAAGCCGCGTCTTGACAACTGGCGTCAACTCGAACCATGTTTTCAGGACGCTGGACAAAGGGGGTCAAAGGATGGACCCATACGGCGCCAGGAAAGAATACGGACCATCAAGGGGAATTCTGCGCGCTTTTGCGGTTGCCTATGCATGCAGACTGGCCAACATACCCAAAGACCGCCTTTAACCCTGGAGCATGGAATGACCCCGATTTACCCAGACCTTGAACATGCATCTGTTTTCATCACCGGCGGCGGTTCTGGCATTGGCGCGGGGATAACCGAAGCGTTCCTGCGCCAGGGCGCAAGGGTCGCGTTCGTGCAGCGATCGGATGCCACGGCGTTTTGCGACATGATGGCCCGGGAAACCGGCCACAGTCCCCTTTTCATACCTTGCGACATTACCGACCGTGCGGCGCTTGTGGGGGCAATTGAACAGGCGGCGGTGGCGCACGGGCCTGTCCGCGTTCTGGTGAACAATGCCGCCAATGACCAACGCCACAGCCTTGCAGATGTCACCGAGGACTTCTTGGACTGGGCCTTGGCGATCAATTTCAAATCCTATGTCTACGCCTGTCAGGCGGTCATTCCCGGCATGCAGGCGGCGGGCGCTGGCGCGATCATCAATATGACGTCGATCAGTTACATGATGGGGCAGGCGGGCTACCCTATCTATACCAGCGCCAATTCCGCCCTGAACGGGCTGACACGCAGTCTGGCGCGCGAATTCGGCGCGGACCGTATCCGGGTCAATGCAGTGGCACCCGGTTGGGTGATGACGCCCAAACAGTTGGAAAAATGGGTTACGCCCGAGGCGCTGGACGCGCATCTTGCAAAGCAATGTCTGCCTGATACGCTGTCGCCCGCCGATATCGCGGAGGGGGTGCTGTTTCTGGCATCACGCACCAGCCGCGCAGTGACAGGCCAATCTTTGGTTATTGATGGTGGTGTGGTGGTAACAGGATGACAATGATTGACTGGATTGCGGCGGATTGGGGCACATCGCATTTGCGGGTATGGGGTATGGCCGGTGACACGGTGGTGCACACAGCCGCGTCGGATCAGGGCATGGCCCGCCTGACGCGCGCGGAATTTGAACCCGCGTTATTGGCCCTGACCGGCGACTGGCTGCCCGAAGACCGCGTTACCCATGTCGTGGCTTGCGGCATGCTGGGCAGCCAGCAAGGCTGGGTCGAGGCCCCTTACAGCGCGGTCCCCTGTGTGCCTTTGGGCAACACGCTGGCGGTTGCCCCCACCCGTGATCTGCGGCTAAGTGTGCATGTGGTTCCGGGCCTGAAGCAACTGTCGCCTGCGGATGTCATGCGCGGCGAGGAAACGCAAGTCGCGGGGTTTCTGGCACGCAATCCCGGCTGGGACGGGGTTATCTGCCTGCCCGGAACACATAGCAAATGGGCGCATGTCAGCGCAGGAGAAGTCGTCAGTTTTCAGACCTTCATGACGGGCGAAATCTTCGCCCTGTTGTCCGAATATTCAATTTTGCGCCATTCGGTCGCGGGATGGGACGAACAGGGCTTTGTCCACGGGTTTGATCAGGGCATGGAACGGCCTGAACGGCTGCTGGCGCGGCTGTTTTCGATCCGGGCCGAAACCTTGTTGCAGGGGCAGGATGCCGCATTCGCCCGCGCGCGCCTGTCGGGGCTGCTGATCGGGGCGGAACTGGCGGCCAGCAAACCCTATTGGCTGGGCCAGCGTGTGGCTGTGATCGGGGCGCAAACCATTGCACAACCCTATGCCACGGCGCTGGCGCGGCTATCGGTGCCGGTCGGCACATATGATGCAACCGAACTGACACTTGCGGGGCTTTTTGCCGCGCGTGCCTTTCTTCCACAGGATCAAACACCATGCGCGCATTGATCGCCATTTTGCGCGGGATCACCCCGCCAGAAGCCGTTTCCGTAACCGAGGCCCTGATAGATGCGGGCATTGCCCGTATCGAAGTGCCGCTGAATTCCCCCGACCCGCTGGACAGCATTGCCGCCATGGTTGCGGCCTTCGGGACACAGGCGCAAATTGGGGCGGGCACAGTCCTGACCGAACAGCAGGTCGCACAGGTTGCCGCAACCGGGGCGCGGCTGGTGGTGTCGCCTGATTGCAACGGGGCGGTGATTGCGGCCACGCGACAGGCGGGCATGGACAGTTTTCCCGGCATCCTGACCCCGACCGAGGCATTTTGCGCCATTCGCGCCGGGGCCACAGGGCTGAAGCTGTTTCCTGCCAGCTTGATCGGGCCGCAGGGGCTGCGCGCCATGCGCGCGGTTCTGCCCGATGTGCCGGTTTATGCGGTGGGCGGTGTTGGCCCGCAGGATTTTGGCGACTGGCTGGCGGCAGGGGCAACCGGCTTTGGCCTTGGCACGGCGCTATATACACCGGGCATGCGTGCGGCTGATGTCGGAAAACGCGCAAGTGATATCGTCGCCGCATGGGAGGGTGCACAATGACACCAATCAACGACACAAGATGCACTTTGGGCGAAGGGCCGCTATGGCACCCTGAACGTGCGGAATTCTTCTGGTTTGATATTCTCGGATGCAAATTGCACAGTCTGGCAAAGACGTGGGAATTTGATGAAATGGTATCGGCTGCGGGCTGGATTGACAGCACCACCTTGCTGATAGCGTCTGAAACCCGCCTGTTTGTGTTCGACCTTGAAACCGGCCATCAGCGCGACCTGTCCCCGCTGGAAGCAGACATGCCCCATACCCGGTCAAATGACGGGCGCGCCGACCCGCAAGGCGGGTTCTGGATTGGCACCATGGGCAAGCGTGCTGAAAAGGGGGGCGGCGCAATCTGGCGGTGGTATCGGGGCGAATTGCGCAAGCTGTTTGGCGATATCAGCATCTCGAATGCGATCAGCTTTGCCCCTGACGGGCGGTCCGCCTGCTTCACCGACACTGTGACACAGCAAGTGATGCGCGTTTCACTGGATGCGCAGGGCTGGCCTGCCGCCCCTGCAGAATGCTGGCTGGACCTGCGCGATACGGCCTATAAACCTGATGGCGCGGTGTTCGATGCGGCGGGGAATTTCTGGCTTGCGCAATGGGGCGCTGGGCGTGTGGCCGCCTATGCGCCAAACGGGGATTTCCTGCGCGCCGTGTCCTTTCCCGCCGCGCACACATCGTGCCCGGCATTTGGCGGGCCGGATTTGACGGACCTGTATTGCACGACCGCCCGCGAAGGGCTTGCCCAGCCCACGCCACTGGACGGGGCCACGTTTTGCCAGCGCGATGCGGGCAAGGGCCTGAACGAACATCGGGTTATCCTAACCCCATGATGGTGGCGGCCAGGCCCAGACGATAACATTCGGCGCGGCCTGCCGCCTGTTCGCGGCGTAGGGGCAGCGGCTGGCACGTTCGCCACACACGCAGTCATGGGCTGATCACCGCCCCCGCCGCTTTACCCCGCCGCGTTGTCCGGGGCGCCCTGCCGTGGACCGGCCCTTGACGGCGGCATCTTCGACGGCTTGCTGCACCTCTGACTGGCGCACCAGCGGATCATCCGCAATGGCCAGTTCCACAGCTTCAAGTCGCTTGACTTCGTCGCGCAGGCGGGCTGCTTCTTCGAATTCAAGGTTCTCGGCGGCCTTGCGCATGTCAGCGCGCAGCGCGTCCAGATGGGCCGCAAGGTTCGCACCGGGTTTGACCTTGTCAACTTTGGCGGTCACCCGGGACATGTCAGTGTCGCCCTGCCACATGCCTGCCAGCACATCTTCGACATTTTTGCGCACGGTCTGGGGGGTTATGCCGTGTTTTATGTTATAGGCGATCTGCTTTTCGCGGCGACGCTCGGTTTCGGCAAGCGCGCGTTCCATAGACCCGGTTATGCGGTCGGCATACATGATCACGCGCCCGTCGGCATTGCGCGCCGCGCGTCCGATGGTCTGCACCAGTGACGTTTCCGACCGCAGGAACCCTTCCTTGTCAGCGTCCAGAATGGCCACCAGCCCGCATTCGGGAATATCCAGCCCTTCGCGCAACAGGTTGATGCCGATCAGCACATCAAAGGCGCCCAGCCGCAAATCGCGCAAAATCTCAATCCGTTCGATGGTGTCGATGTCGCTGTGCATATAGCGCACGCGAATTCCCTGTTCATGCAGGTATTCGGTCAGATCCTCGGCCATGCGTTTGGTCAGCACAGTGACCAGAACGCGCAAATCGCGCAGGGCCACGCGGCGGATTTCGTCCAGCAGGTCATCCACCTGCATATGCACAGGGCGGATTTCCACCTGCGGGTCCAGCAACCCGGTAGGGCGGATCACCTGTTCGGTGAAGACGCCGCCGGTCTGTTCCATCTCCCATCCTGCGGGGGTGGCCGAGACAAACACCGATTGCGGGCGCATGGCGTCCCATTCTTCGAACTTCAGCGGGCGGTTGTCCATGCAGGACGGCAGGCGGAACCCGTGTTCTGCCAGTGTGAACTTGCGCCGGTAGTCGCCCCGATACATGCCGCCGATCTGGGGCACGGAAACATGCGATTCATCGGCAAACACGATGGCATTGTCGGGGATGAATTCAAACAATGTGGGCGGGGGTTCACCGGGCGCACGCCCTGTCAGATAGCGCGAATAATTCTCGATCCCGTTGCAAACGCCCGTGGCTTCCAGCATTTCCAGATCGAATTTCGTGCGCTGTTCCAGCCGCTGCGCTTCCAGCAACTTCCCATCGGCGGTCAATTGGTCAAGGCGCTGTTGCAATTCGTGTTTTATGCCCTTGATGGCCTGCTGCATGGTCGGGCGCGGGGTTACATAATGGCTGTTCGCATAAATCCTGATCTGGTCGAAACTGTCAGTTTTCGCCCCTGTCAGCGGGTCGAATTCCGTGATCCCTTCCAACTCATCCCCGAAGAAGGACAGCTTCCATGCGCGGTCTTCAAGGTGGGCGGGCCACAATTCGATAACATCGCCGCGCACCCGAAAGGACCCGCGCTGGAATGCTGCGTCATTGCGGCGGTATTGCTGGGCGACCAGTTCCGCCATGATCTGGCGGGGGTCATAGCTTTCGCCGGTTTTCAGGTCCTGCGTCATTGCCGAATAGGTTTCGACAGACCCGATACCATAAATGCACGACACAGACGCCACGATGATGACATCATCGCGCTCCATCAGTGCGCGGGTGGCGGAATGGCGCATCCGGTCGATTTGTTCGTTAATCTGGCTTTCTTTTTCAATATAGGTATCTGACCGCGCCACATAGGCTTCGGGTTGGTAATAGTCATAATAACTGACAAAATATTCCACGGCATTGTCGGGAAAGAAGCCCTTGAATTCGCCATAAAGCTGCGCGGCCAGTGTTTTGTTCGGTGCCAGAATGATGGCGGGGCGCTGGGTTTCCTCGATGATCTTGGCCATCGTATAGGTCTTGCCGGTGCCAGTGGCCCCCAGAAGCACCTGATTTTGCTCACCCGAGTTCACACCCTCGACCAGTTCCGCAATTGCGGTGGGCTGGTCACCGGCGGGCAGGAACGGGCTGGACATGCGAAAACGTCTGCCCCCCTCCAGCTTTGGGCGGGTCAGGACATCGGGGCGGGCGGCGGGCTGGTTCAGGTTATTGTGCGGCATGGGCTTATGGGTTTGCTGTCTGCGTCATATTTGGCTTTTTGGCGCGGTCATTCAAGACGCATTCGCGCGCACAAGGCCAATAGACCCCGCGGCGGGGGCTGCTATACTTCATGCCACGATGAAAGCCCTTGTTCTGCGTTACATCACGTCGCTGCGTCTGGCCCTTGTTCTGGGGGTGCTGGTGCTTGCTTTCGCGCTGAATGCCGATTTCCAGCGCATCGCGGCGGGTGTTGCGGTGTTTCTGCTGGGAATGATGATGCTGGAAGACGGGTTCAAGGCCCTTGGGGGCAGTCTTCTGGAACGCGTGCTGGCACATGCCACCGGCACCTTGCCGCGTGCGATGGGGTTTGGTGTGGCGGCAACGGCCATCACACAATCCAGTTCGCTGGTGTCGGTCATTTCCATTTCGTTTCTAAGTGCGGGGTTGATCACGCTTCAGGCGGGGATTGGTATTATTTTCGGGGCCAATCTGGGCACGACGACAGGGGCGTGGCTGATTGCCGGGGTAGGGGTCAAGGTTGACATTGCCGCTTATGCGCTGCCGTTGCTGGCGCTGGGCGCTGTGCTGTTGTTCCAGCGCGGCGACCGCAGCCGCGGGGCGGGTCGGGTGCTGACAGGTATCGGGCTGTTGTTTCTGGGCATCGCCTTCATCAAGGACGGGTTCGAGGCCTATAGCGCCGGTTTTGACCTGACACGTCTGGCGCTGGGCGGGGTTGTGGGGCTGGTAGTCTATACCGGCCTTGGGGCGCTGGCCACTGTGGTGATGCAATCCAGCCATGCTACCATGCTGCTGGTCATCACGGCACTGGCCACAGGGCAAATCAGCTATGACAACGCGCTGGCTGTGGCGATCGGGGCCAATATCGGCACCACGATTACGGCGCTTATCGGCGCGGGGTCGGCCAATTATCAGGGCAAGCGTCTGGCGCTGGCGCATTTGATCTTCAACATCACGACGGCCCTTGTCGCGCTGGTGCTGATTGTGCCGTTGCGGTTCGCGGTGGACGGGATCAGTGATCTTCTGGGCATCGGCGAGGGGGATTTTGCCCTGCGTCTGGCAGTGTTTCATACAGTGTTCAATCTGCTGGGAATTGGGTTGATGATCCCGTTGATCCCGCGATTGATACGCCTGCTGGAACGCCGCATTGCCACCCCGTTGCCCAGTGTTAGCCGCCCGCAATTCATTGCAGCGCAGCTAGGGGATTTTCCGGCACCCATTCTGACCGCATTGCAAAATGAACTGTGGCATCTGTATCGGAATGCGGCGGCGCTGATCTGCGAAGGGTTGAACATGCGGCTTGAGGATTTGCGCGCCTCAAAGGATGTGCCGACAACTGTTTCGCGCAGCCGTGACGCCATACGCGTGGATTTCGACAGCCGGTATCAGGACAAGATCAAGCCGCTGCATGCCGCGATACTGGATTTTGCCGCCACCAAGGCCAGCTTGCCCCTGCCCAAACCCGCCCAGACCCGTTTGCAGGAATTGCGCGACGGCGCGAATGCGCTGGTGCGCGCGGTCAAGGCTGCCAAACATATGCGCGCGAATGTGCAGCGCTTCACCCGCGATGATGCGGGTGCGATAACTGTTTTGTATGACGGGTTGCGCACGGAAATTGGCGAGTTGTTCTTTGAAATAGAACGGCTGGAACGCCTGCCCGAAAGCCAGCGCAGCGCGCTGACCTTGCTGGAAGAACGCGCGGTTCTGGGGCAAACCTACGCAACCCATGCCCAGCGTGCCGAAAGGCTGTTGCAGGCCCGCCAGATTACTGGGGCCAATGCGGCCTCTTTTCTGAATGATGCACGCTATGCACAGGATTTGTTGCTGTCCCTGCTGGATGCAGCGCAAGCCTGTTTGCGTGAACGCGACACTGCCCTGGCCGAGATTGAGCGCCTTTTGGAAAACCCGCAGGACCCTGCGGAATTATAATGAGGAAATCGCGGTTTTGGTGTATCATGTCGTCAGGTGTGTTGCTTGCAAAGGTGCCCCATGTCTGCAGATGATCTGGCCAAGAAACTGGGCGCGGTCTTTTCCCGCTTTGGCCAAGGCAAGGACCAGAAGATCAAGCCCGCCGATGTAGAAAAAATTATCGCCAAGCTGCGCGACCGCCGCGATGATCTGAAACAACACGCGGTTGCAGCGGCAGGCACGCGGGACGCTGCGCGCATGGCCCGCAAGCTGGCCAGCGTGGAACAATTGCTAGCCCGTGCGCAATGGCTTCTGGCCGAAATTGACTTGGCCCAAGGCGACAGTCCCGCTGCGGATTGACTGCCCCTTCGCCCCCCGATAGCCACTGTGCAGCTACATTTACAAAGGCGCGCAAAATGACCAAGCCGGACACGACAGAGCGACTGACCCGTTGCAAGGCCCTATTGGCCGATCTGGTGGCGTTTGCGTCAGTTTCGGCGGATGGCAATCGCGCGGTGACCGAATATCTGGCCAAAGCCCTGTCTGCCGCCGGCGCACGCGTCGAGGTGATGCCAGATGACACGGGCCTGCAGGCCAATCTGTTTGCAACCATCGGGCCAGATACCGGGGACGGGATTATCCTGTCGGGGCACACGGATGTGGTGCCGGTGGTGGACCAGCCCTGGACCTTTGACCCGTTCGCCATGACCGAAACTGACGGGCGGCTTTATGGGCGCGGCACCTGTGACATGAAAGGGTTTGTCGCGGCCTGCGTGGCAATGGCGCCGGAATTTGCCGCGCTAGACCTGAAGCGGCCCGTGCATTTCGCCTTCACCCATGATGAAGAAACCGGCTGTTTTGGTGCCCAGCGCCTGACGGCACATCTGCAAGCACGCGGGTTTCGCGCACAAGCGGCCATAATCGGGGAACCTTCGCTGATGCAGGTGATTGACGGGCACAAGGGGTGTTATGAATATACCACCCATGTCGTCGGGCTGGAAGGGCACGGTTCCAGCCCTGATCTGGGCGTGAACGCAGTGGAATATGCCGCGCGCATCGCGCTTAAACTGACAGCCCTGCGCGAAGATCTGAAGGCGCGCGCGCCCGCAGATTGCCCGTTTGATCCGCCCCATAGCACCCTGAATATTGGTGCACTTCGGGGGGGGCAGGTGCATAATATCATCGCGGGCACCGCGCGCCTTGATTGGGAAATGCGCCCGGTGCAGGTGTCAGATGCCGATTTCATCAAGGCGGAACTGGCAGCTTACGTGGCCCAGTTGCGCGAACAGATGCAAACCATCCACCCGGAGGCCGACATCACCACTGACATTGTGGCCGAGGTTGTGGGCCTTGCCCCTGAAACAGCCAACCCCGCCCGTGCCTTGGCCATGTCGCTGACAGGGGCGAACGGGGCAGGGTTGGTGCCGTTCGGCACCGAGGCGGGATTGTTCCAGTCCATTGGCATTGCATCCGTCATTTGCGGGCCTGGGTCCATTGCGCAGGCGCATAAACCGGATGAATATCTTGAAATTGAACAGCTTTCGCGTTGTCTGGATATGCTGGCGCGGCTGGCGGATGCCCTGACCGACAGTGTGAAAAACAACAGCGATAGGTAAAACTGTTAACCCATTCATGGAATAGAGTATTAGTAATATCTGCAACCTGGGATTGACTGATGCCTTTGTGGACAGCAACAATCGCATATGAACAACAATGACGGGACACCTGTTTCTATCGGCGCAGCCCCCAAGGCGTGCAGTCTGGAACGGCGCGCGATTGATCTGCTCAACAAGCTTGCCCGGGTCAACACAGCACGCGCGGATGAAACAATAGACGCGGCACTTGCCGAATTGGGGGACGCGGCCGGACTGGACAGAACCTATCTGTTCTGGCGGCGCGATGGCACATATTGGGATTACACCCATGAATGGGTCGCGCCCGGAATAGACCCCATGAAGGACGAACTTCAGGGGCTGGCGCATGACGTCGTGATGCCGTGGTATACCCGTTTCCTGCGCGATGAATCCGTCTATATCGCGCGCGTGGACGATTTGCCCGATACGCGCATCAGCGAACGCGAAACATTGCAGATGCAAGGAATCGTGTCGCTGCTGGTTGTTCCGGTTGTGGAAAACGGCCTGCCTGTCGGTTTTGTGGGCTATGATACTGTTCGTGGCCCGCGCGATTTCAGCGAAGATGACATGTCCCTGTTGCGGTCCGTTGCGAATGGTATCGGCGGGTTGAACCTGCGGCTGAAGGCCGAGCAGGCCCTGCGCGAAAGCCGCGACCAATTGGCCGCAACGCTGGCCGCAATGCCCGACCTTATTGTGGAAGTGGACCGCCACGGTGTTATTCGCGCGGTTCACCCATCCGCCGACCATATCGAAATCATGCCCCCCGAAAAGCTTCTGGGCAGGTCTTTGGTGGATACCCTTCCGCCCGACGTGGCCGGGTTGGCCAGTGACCTGATGCGTGAAGTTGATACAGGCAAGACCGTAGCGCCACGGCGCTATTCAATCCACTTCCAGGGACAGGACAGGTGGTTTGAGGCCCGCGCCGCACAATGGCACAACACCGCTGGCGGGTATGTGTTCATCATCCGCGATATCACCCGCAAACATGATACCGCGCGCCGCGAAGAAACACGGATAAAGCAGCTTCAGCAGATTTTCGACTCCGCCCCCATTGGAATTGCGCAAAGCGATCTGCATACAGGCGCGTTTCTGGATGCCAACCCGGCCTTCTTGCGCGATTCCGGCTATGACCGCGCGGTGTTCCAGAAACTGAACATGTCCCAGATCACCACCCCGGACGCCATGCATGACGCGTTCAAGCAACTTCAGATGGTCACCCAGACTGGCCGCTATGGACCTATCGACCAACAGTATTTCAGGGCGGACGGGTCGGTGGCCCATGTCAAGCTTAGCGGCGTTCTGGCCACCGACACCGCAGAGCGTCCGGCGATCTGGCATTTTGTCCATGATCAGACGGACCGGCGCGCCCATGAGGCCGAGATAGAACAGCGCAAACAAGAAGCCGAGCATGCCAGGCAGCGCCTGACTGCCGCTGTCGCGGCCATGGTGGACGGGTTCGCAATCTATGATGCCGAAGACAGGCTTGTGCTGTGCAACCAACCCTACCGCAATCATTTCCCGGCATCAGGAAAGTTGATGCAACCGGGCATGACATTCGAGCAGCTTTTGCGCCAGAGTCTGGAACATGGCGACTATATGGCCCCTGTCGACAACCCCGAGGCATGGATTGTGGCGCGTCTGTCGGACCGGCGTCAACCCGTGTTTGAAGCCGAACAGCAAATGTCTGACGGGCGCTGGATGCGGGTTCACGAAAAGACCACCTCGGACGGGGGGCGCGTGGCGTTGCGTATGGACGTAACGGAACTGCGCAACGCCCAGCGGCGTCTGGAACAAGTGATCGAAGGCGCGCGTGTCGGCACATGGGAATGGAACCTGAAGACTCGCGAAACCCTTGTTAATGCGGTCTGGGGCGAAATGCTCGGGCGGGAGATTGACGGCAATGTTCTGGGGGTCACGCAGTTCGGCGCGCTTATGCACCCTGATGACCGCGCTGCGGTGGACCAGAATTTCAACCTGATTCTGGCAGGGCTTACGGACAAGCTGGACAAGAAATTGCGGCTGCAACACCGCAACGGGCATTGGGTGTGGGTTCACCTGCGCGGAAATGTCGTGCACAAATCCCCCCACGGGCGCGCCTTGCTGATGTCGGGTATTGCACTGGATGTCACCGCAGAAGTGGAACATGAACAGGCCATTCTGGCCGCCCGCGATGCGCTGGAAACGGCGTTGAATGCCCGCGACATGGCCGAGAAACGCCTGATCGACATCACCGAAAGCAGTTCGGACTGGTTTTGGGAACAGGACGCAGAGCAGCGCTTCACCTATGTTTCGGGCGGCTATGAAAGGACAGTGGGCGAAGCGCCCAGCCATATTGGCAAAACACGCACAGAACTGAATGCGCAAAATCGTGATCCTGAACTGCAATCCGACATTGCCGAATTGACAGCGACGATGGACGCCCAGAAACCGTTTAGCAATTTTGTCTATTGGATACGCAAGAAAACCGGGGAAATCGTGTGGCTGCGTGCAAGCGGTGTGCCATATTATGACAGCAAGGGCGTATTTCAGGGGTATCGCGGTGTGGGCTCTGACATCACCCCGCTGATCGCTGCGCAACGACAGGCCCATGCGGCAGGGCAGGCGGCCTTGGCTGCCCGCGCGCAGCTGTATTCCGCCGTAGAAGCCCTTCAGGACGGGTTTGTTCTGTTCGATGCCCAGGACAGGCTGGTTCTGGCCAATTCGCATTACCGTGAGATCTACCCTTTGACGGCGCATGCCATGGTCGAAGGCGCGCGGTTTCAGGACCTTTTGCGCATCTCCCTTGAGGCGGGTGAAATTGCTGACGCCGCAGACTGCAAGGAGGAGTGGTTGCGCAGCCGCAGTTGCCGTGATCTGACTGTGCAAAGGGTCTTTGAACAGCGGCTGACATCGGGGCGGATTTTGCGTGTTTGTGACATGCCAACACGCGATGGCGGGCATGTCAGCTTGCATACCGACGTCACCGAATTGCATAATGCGCGTGAAACGGCAGAAGCTGCAAACCGCGCGAAATCGGCATTCCTTGCGAATATGAGCCATGAAATACGCACCCCCATGAACGGTATTCTGGGCATGGCCGAGTTGCTGGCAGACACGTCGCTGTCCCCCCAACAGGCCCATATGCTGGATACGATCCGCACATCTGGCGATGCATTGCTGACTATTCTGAACGACATTCTGGACCTTGCCCGCATAGAGGTTGGCAAGCTGGCGCTTGATCCCGTGCCGTTTCTGCCCGAAAAACTGTTGCACCGCATGCAATCCCTGCATGGTGTTAATGCCCATGCCAAGGGCCTGAAACTGCAACTGGACCTTGGGCCGGGGCTGGACATGGCCCGCATCGGGGACGCGCATCGCCTTGCGCAGATTCTGGGCAATATTCTGGGCAATGCGGTCAAGTTTACAGAAAGCGGGGCCATAACACTGGCTGCGCAGGCCGTCACTGACAAGGACGTGGCATTTTCAATTACCGATACAGGCATCGGCATGACGCAAGACCAGCTTGCGCGGGTCTTTGACGAATTCGAACAGGCCGATAATTCGGTAACCCGCCGCTTCGGGGGGTCGGGGCTGGGGCTGTCGATTGTGCGCAAACTGGTCAAAATCATGGATGGGCACATAGATATTGACAGCACCCCCGGACAGGGAACACGCATCGATCTGCGATTGCCCCTGCCATTGGCCAGCGACAGTGTCACATCCCCCGCGCGCGAAACACGCGCCGCACCTGCCTTGCCCCCCGGTTTGCGCGTGCTGGTCGCCGAGGATAACAAGACCAATGCGACAATCCTGAAGTCCATGCTGCACAAGATTGGTGTTCAGGCGGATTTCACCGAAAACGGACAGGAAGCGTGCAATCGCTGGCATCCGGGGACATACGACATTGTGCTGCTGGATATTTCCATGCCCGTCATGGACGGTTTTGAAGCGCTGAACTGCCTGCGCGCGCGTGCTGCCCAAAACGGTGTTGAACCGCCCCGCGTTATCGCGGCAACGGCCAATATTATGCAAGACCAGATCAGAACCTATGAAGACAAGGGGTTTGTGGCCGTGCTTGGCAAACCCTACAAAAGTGCGGAACTGACCAACGCGTTGGGCTTGGCCCTGTTACGGGAAGGTGGGGCGCCGCGCTGAACGAGTGTCTGCGAAGTGCCGTTAAGGCGTGATCTGCGCAAAATCCCCCGTGCCGCATTGCAAGATAGGGCGCAAGGCGCTAACAGGATTTCGGTTTTCATCCACAGCCCGGAGCACTGCATATGACACCCCCATTGCGACTTGGAATTGCAGGGCTTGGCACTGTCGGGGTCGGGCTTGTTCGGATTATCCAGACGAATGCCGATCTGCTGACGCTGCGCACAGGCCGCAAGGTTGTAATTTCCGCAGTCAGCGCCAAGTCGCGCACCCGCAATCGCGGCGTCGATATTTCGGCCTATGAGTGGGAAGATGACCCCGTAGCCCTTGCGCGCCGCGATGATGTGGATGTCGTGGTCGAACTTATGGGCGGGGAAAACGGCCCCGCCAAGGCCCTGACCGAAGCGGCCATTGACGCCGGCAAGGACGTTGTGACCGCAAACAAGGCCATGCTGGCCCTGCACGGGCAGGAGCTGGCGGAACGCGCCGAAGCGGCCGGTGTCGCGCTGCGGTTCGAAGCGGCGGTGGCAGGGGGTATTCCTGTCATAAAGGCCCTAAGCGAAGGGTTGGCAGGAAACCGCATTACCCGCGTCAAAGGTGTGATGAACGGCACCTGCAATTACATTCTGACCCGCATGGAAGACGCGGGCCTGCCTTATGAAACGGTGTTCGAGGAAGCAAACCAGCTTGGCTATCTGGAAGCCGACCCAACGCTGGATGTGGGCGGTATTGACGCCGCGCATAAACTGACGCTGCTTTCTGCCATTGCGTTCGGGGTGAAACCGGATTTCGACGCCATCCAGACATCAGGGATCGAGCGTATCTCGATCGAGGATATTCGCGCCGCCGCCGATCTGGGCCTGCGCATCAAACTGTTGGGGGTGGCGCGTGTGACGGGCCGTGGGCTGGAACAGTCCATGTCGCCCTGTCTGGTGCCCGCTGACAGCCCGCTGGGGCAGTTGAAGGGCGGCACGAACATGATTGTCATCGAAGGGGACGCCATCGAGCAGGTCATCTTGCGTGGTCCCGGTGCAGGCGAAGGGCCGACCGCAAGTGCCGTGATCGGGGATGTGGTCGATATTGCGCGCGGGCTGCGCCTGCCGGTCTTTGGCCAGCCCGCATCCAGCTTGCAGACCGCCGTATCGGCCAAGGCCACAGCGGCGAAACCATGGTATCTGCGCATGTCGCTTCTGGACAAGCCCGGCGCGCTGGCAAAAGTGGCCGAAGCGCTGGGCAATGCGGGCGTGTCCATCAACCGCATGCGCCAATACGGCCATCAGGATACGCGCGCGCCTGTCGTGATCATCACGCATAAAACCACGCGCGATGCCATTGACCATGCCTGCGCCCTGGCCGCCAGAACCGGTGTCCTTGTCGGAGAGCCGGTTGCCATGGCGATTGAGGAAGATTGACTCGTTTTCGCAGCTTTCTGCAGCACAGTTCGCGCAACCACCCCAGTCAAGGCTTGTGTCATGTGTCTGGCGGGGTCTAGATAGCGCCAAAGCGCATTTGTCAAAGGAACCTTGCAATGACGACGACCCCTGAATTTCATGATCGCATGCTCTCGTTGGGGCTGGCCCGCGTGTCGGAAGCAGCCGCGCTGGCCTCGGCCAAGCTGGTGGGGCGCGGGGATGAGAAAGCCGCCGATCAGGCCGCAGTGGACGCGATGCGCACACAGTTGAACATGCTTGATATCGCAGGTCGCGTCGTTATTGGCGAAGGGGAACGTGACGAAGCGCCCATGCTGTATATCGGCGAGGAAGTGGGCAACGGCAACGGCCCCCAAGTGGATATTGCCCTTGACCCGCTGGAAGGCACAACCCTGACAGCCAAGGATTTTCCCAATGCGCTGACAGTCATCGCCATGGCCCCGCGTGGCACAATGCTTCATGCCCCCGATGTGTATATGGACAAACTGGCCATTGGTCCGGGCTACGCGCCGGGCACTGTGACCATGGACATGTCCCCGTCAGAACGTGTGCGCGCCCTGGCCAAGGCCAAAGGCTGCGCCCCGTCCGATATTTCCGTCTGTGTGCTCGAACGCCCCCGCCATGAAGACATGATTGCCGACCTGCGGTCCACCGGGGCCGCCATCCGGTTGATCATGGACGGTGATGTGGCCGGTGTGATCCATTGTGCGGAACCCGATATCACCGGGATCGACATGTATATGGGGTCTGGTGGCGCCCCCGAAGGGGTGCTGGCGGCGGCTGCGCTGAAATGCATGGGCGGTCAGATCTATGGTAGGCTGCTGTTTCGCAATGACGACGAAATCGCACGCGCCCGCCGCGCGGGAATAACGGATCTGGACAAGGTTTATACCCGCGACGAAATGGTGACCGGCGACGTGATTTTTGCTGCAACCGGCGTCACTGACGGGTCAATCGTCAAGGGAATCCGCACCGAGCCGGGTTGGGTGACCACGGATACGTTGTTGATGCGGTCAAAAACCGGATCAGTGCGGCGCATGAGCTATCGCACCCCGATCTGAGCGAGGAAAAGCGGGGGCGCTGCCCCCACACCCCCGGAGTATTTTGCGCAAGATGAAACTGGCACAGAACGCGGTCTTGGTGTTGATCGATTTCCAGAAAGGGTTTTCGGAACCCGTATGGGGGGCGCGCAACAACCCTGATGCCGAAGGCAATGCTGCCCGTTTGCTTGCGGGCTGGCGGGACGCGGGGGGGCTGGTGAGTCATGTGCGTCACGAAAGTTTGCAGGCAGCAAGCCCGCTGGCAGGGGCGGGGGCGGACTGGATTGCGGAGCTTGCGCCGCGCAAAGGCGAGGCGGTTTTTGAAAAGCATGTCAATTCGGCCTTCATCGGGACGGGTTTGCAGGACTGGTTGCACCGTCACGACACGGCCGCGCTGGTTGTAGCGGGCCTGACCACCCCGCATTGTGTGTCCACCACATGCAGGATGGCTGCCAATTTGGGGTTTGAGGTAACTTTGGCCCATGATGCCTGCGCAGCGTTTGACAGCACAGCAGACACCAGTTGGTGCCCTGATGCGCCGCGCCTGTCGCCGCAGCAGGTTCATGACATGGCGGTTTCGCATTTGCACGGTGAATTCGTAACAGCCCGGTCCACAAGCGCGATAATCTGCGATGTCTGACAGGGCTGCATTTCTGGGTGTTGGGTGTTCTGCCACCGGGCGGCGCTGGGTCGGCCCTGATGCCGCGTGCGACCGGCTGGCCGAGACGATAGCGCAGGCCAGCGCCTTGCCGCGTGCGGTTTGTGCAGTTCTTGCGCGCGCGGGGGTCATGCCGGATCAGGCGGAAGCCTACCTTTCGCCGACGCTGCGCGACCAGTTGCCTGATCCGCGCAGCCTGCTGGATATGGAAACTGCCGCTGCGCGTTTCCTGCAGGCCGTTGCACAGCGCGAGCGTATTGCGATTTTTGCGGATTATGATGTGGATGGCGGGGCGTCTGCAGCGCTGCTGATCTGCTGGTTGCGCGAGATGGGCCTGCGCGCGACATTGTATATTCCCGACCGCATTGACGAGGGCTATGGGCCCAATGATGCCGCG
This sequence comes from Roseinatronobacter sp. NSM, assembly GCF_052379845.1. NCBI lineage: Bacteria > Pseudomonadati > Pseudomonadota > Alphaproteobacteria > Rhodobacterales > Paracoccaceae > Roseinatronobacter > Roseinatronobacter sp. NSM. The sequence continues at coordinate 22,676 of NZ_JBQTCF010000028.1, forward strand.
ATGGCCGAACTGGCCGCGACGCATGAGTTGATTATTTGCGTCGATTGCGGCACCCTGAGCCATGGCCCGATTGCAGCGGCGAAAGCGGCGGATGTCATTGTTCTTGACCATCATCTGGGGGGGGAAACCCTGCCCGATGCGCTGGCTGTCGTAAACCCCAACCGGCAGGATGAAACTGGCGATCTGGGCCATCTTTGCGCGGCGGCCGTGGTGTTCTTGATGCTGGTTGAAGGCAACAGACAGCTTCGCGCAGTCGGCAAGACCGGACCGGACCTGATGTCGATGCTTGATCTGGTCGCCTTGGCCACTGTGGCCGATGTTGCCCCCCTGATTGGCGTAAACCGCGCTTTTGTGCGGCAGGGGTTGCGTGTCATGGCAGACCGCAAGCGCGTCGGGCTGCGTGCCTTGGCTGATATTGCGCGGCTGGACACAGCCCCCAGGGCCCATCATCTGGGGTTTGTTCTGGGGCCGCGCGTCAATGCGGGCGGGCGGATCGGGGCGGCTGATCTTGGCGCACGGCTTCTGGCCACGGATGACCCGCATGAAGCCAGCGCGCTGGCTGAAAAGCTGGAAACCCTGAACGCCGAAAGGCGCGAGATTGAGGCATATGTGCGTGCAGGTGCATTGGCCCAAGCGGAAGCGCGCGGGTTGGACGGCGCGTTGGTCTGGGCCGCCCAGGAAGGCTGGCACCCCGGCGTTATTGGCATTGCCGCCGCGCGCCTGAAAGAAGCAACTGACCGCCCCGCAGTTGTCATTGCGTTGGATGGCGACATTGGCAAAGGGTCCGGTCGGTCCGTGCCGGGCATTGATTTGGGCGCGGCAATCCAGCGGCTGGCGCATGAGGGGCTGCTATTGAAAGGCGGCGGGCATAAAATGGCCGCAGGCCTGACAGTCGCGCGCGCCCAGCTTGACACCGCCATGGCCCGGTTGGACGAATTGCTGGCGCGGCAGGGGGCCGCCGACAGGCCAGTATCCGGTCTCAAGCTGGATGGAATGCTTATGCCGGGTGCCGTGACCCCGGAATTGATTGACCAGCTAGAGTGCGCAGGCCCGTTCGGGGCGAGCATGCGCGCACCGCGTTTTGCGTTTGCGGATGTGGCGATTCGGTCAACGCGGTCTATGGGCGAATCACATTTGCGGCTGCGTTTTGGTGCGGATCAGGGGCCAACCTTGGAAGCCGTTGCCTTTCGTGCATTTGAAACGGGGTTGGGGTCGTTTTTGACGGCATTACAGGGGCGCAGAGTGCACCTTGCGGGCCAGATTGAGATCAACACCTGGGGTGGGCGCCAGACCCCGCAACTGCGCCTGGAAGACGCTGCCGCACCCGGCGCAGGGCTTGAATAAAAAATGACCATTTCATGAGGCAAACTGCAAGAAAACCCCTTGCGCTACCCGCGCGCTTTGCCTAAACAGCGCCTCACCACCCAGTGGCCCGTTCGTCTATCGGTTAGGACGCCAGGTTTTCAACCTGGAAAGAGGGGTTCGATTCCCCTACGGGCTGCCACCTTTTCCGGAAAGTATTGCAATATCAAACCCTTAGGGGTCAGGATTGTCCCACCTTTCGGGGCGGCTGGAAAAAGTGGGACAGTTTGCGCAGCCAGTGTTGATAGCACATCCTGTTCACCCATTGCCCTGATCGTCATCCAAGGGTGACGTTGGCCCGCCTCCTGACTTTTGGGTTCTCTGGCTTTTCCCGGCTTGGTCGGCCTGCATTTTCTGCAACGCGGCTTGCGCACTGACCTTTTGACGGGCGGCCCGCGTGTAGGTCATCACCTCTTTGCTGTTCTTGTGACCGGTGATCGACATGATTTCGAACTCGCTGCAGCCAAGCTCAGCCAGACGTGCGGCGGCGGCTTTGCGCACCCCATGGATCGAACAGTGGAACAAACCGGCCGCATCGCACCAATCGCGGACCTTGCCGCCAAACCCGGCAATGGTGAACGGCTTTCCAAATTCGGTGATCAGGAATGTCTTGTCGCCAATCGTTGACGCCTCGATGATCTCGGTCAAGGCCGGGACAAGTGGGATTTCAAGCCGTACCGGATTACGGTTTCGGTTTTTATACTGGGTGAAGATCAGCCAATCATCCCGCAGGTGGGGCGGCCCAAGCCGGGCAAGGTCACTGCGCCGCTGGCCCGTAAAAAGCGCAAGTGCAAGCGCCAGCCGCGCTGTCGTGCCGATCGGATGGTACGCCTCGTATTGTTCCACCTCGGCGAGAGTCCAGCTGTGGTACCCCTCGCTGTTGCTTGGGAACATTTCAACCACGGCTGCGGGGTTCGAGGTGACAAGATCGTTGCGCAGGGCATGTTTGAACACGACCCGCAGGGCTTTGAGCAATGTATTCGCCGCCGACGGCGTCTCGACCATGGCATCGCGGCGGGCCCGAATGTGACGCGGCAAGATCAAGGCATAGGGTTTGTCGCCATCATTCTGGTTCAGGCAGAACCGTTCGAGCACGTTGCGGCGGGTCTTTTGTGTCGACTCGTCGAGCCGCTGAAAATCCGCCGATGCGTAGTAATCCGAAATCAGCCACCGCATGCTCGCCCGATCCAGCCCAGTGGGGTTTTTGGGTTTTACCTTTGGCTTCGGGTTCTTCACGGCAGCTTGGTAATCCTGCCAGAACTCAGGCGAACCCATCGGCCCACGCAGGCGCACTTTCGGCTGGCCCGCCTTGCGGTAATATAGCCGCAGGTTGCCATGCCGGTCGCGATCCTCGACCACATATTTGACCGTGATCTTCATTGCGGACTTGGGTCATCCCAAGGATTGACTGCGGCAGGCTCCTCATCTTCGGGCAGGGCATCAATCGCACGATCCAGCGCCCGCACATCCCACAACACCCTGCCCCGCAGCCGATGCGGCGCTGGCATGAAACGTTCGCCCACCAGCAAATCAAAGGTCGATACGGACACGCCAGTATAGGCCGCCGCCTCTGCACGGGACAAAAGCCGCACGGTCGGCGGATCAAGCGGCCGCCGCTTGCGGGGCGGCAATGCATCGGGATCGGGCAAGTGTGACATCACCTGTACCCCCTGTTTTTCGAGGCGAGCAGGCGTTCGGCAAAGTTCCACCATTCGCGCATACGCGTTCCTTTCGAATTCGCCCGATCACAGGCTTTGGGATTTAACTGCTATCCAGCTTTATGAGGCGGCTGGGTTATGGGTTTCATATAGTTGAACCAAGGTGTCGTTTCATTCGAAAACGACCGATGACAATTCGGAATATGTGGATAACCCATTGTTTTTGTGATAAAAAATATGTCATCCCACGGCAATTACCAATTGTAAGATTTTGATTTTCCTGTCTTTTCTTGATTGTCTCTGAATTCAAGGTTTTCCAGTTGGGCCTTGCCGTTTCTACTTTCCACCCCCCTTGGGTATCCCTTTTTCCTTTTTGGGCCGACTTGGTTGTGTATCGTTGCTCCTTATTATTGACCCCGAGCGCATTTCGCTTCGGGGGGGCGTGTTTGGTTTTTTTGGTTCTTTTAGCGCTTCGCGTGATGAGTGCCAGCGGCCCTTTTATTTTGGGATGAGCCAAGGGTTTTCGGGATTTCCCTGTTTTTGGGTTTTCCCTATTTGCCCCGCTGCCGTTACGCCTGACGGCGGGCAGCGGGGGCGCCTGACGGCGCATGTTCGAGATCGTTCGTTTGATTTTTTTGGTTTTTTTGGGGTTTGGTTTTGTGGGTTTGGTCCTTTTGGGCCGAGGGCATCGGATCGCCTTCGGCCTTATTTCATGAAGGGTTTTCCTTCTCTTTTCAGGATTGTCCGGAGTGCTCCTCAGGGTCACCCTCCCAGCAACGTGGGGTGGTCTGTCTTGTCCGGGTTTTCCGGGATTTTAACCGCCGAAAGCAGTTCGGACAGGCGGTTGCGGTCGAGTTCGCGTTCGTCCATGAGGGCTTCGGCGATCCGCTCCAAATCCCGCACATGCGGTGCCAGTGCCGCCCGCACTGCGGAGGCGGACGCTTGCAGCCGTTTCTCGACAGCAATCCGGATTTCATGCGAGTGCAGGTTCGGCGGAATTGTCGGATCGTGCCATGTCAGCCGATCCGCAAAGCCGAAATTCAGCTCGATCTGCAGTGCCATCGCGGTGGCCAATGCCAGATCGCTCGCCCGGCCGGTGCCGCCCGCACCGGACGAGATTTCCTCGAAAAACATGGCTTCTGTCACCCGGCCCGCGAGGTAGATCTTGAGCATCCCGTTCGCAAGCGTGGGTGTCAGCACATCGGGCATTTCCCGCAGAATCTCGCCACTACGGCCCCGGATCGCGGCCCGTTTCGGCGTGGAAAACCCGGACAAATGGCCCATCAAAAGATGCCCCGCTTCGTGCAAGGCCACCCTGCGCAGCAAGTCAGGATCGGGCACCGGCGCCACGGCTTCAGCTGCGGCGAAGATGTGCCCGGCAGTCATGGGGATGCGGTCGCGGCGGGCCATTGTCCGGGCATCCCGCAGCATCGCGGCGACCGTCGCACCGGTTTGCCCGATCAGCTGATCCGCCAGCATTTGCGCCTCATCATCGTTCAAAATGTCCGGAATCTGTGCGGCGATCATCGCCATCACGCCGCTTCGATCCAGCGGATCGACGCGGATATGGCAGTCAAACCGACCCGGCCGGATGATCGCCGGATCGATCATCGACAGATGGTTCGTGGCACCAATGACAATCACGCCCGGCGTGCTGTTCAAGCGATCAAGCAGGGTCAGCAAGCCATTGACCACCCCCGTCATGTAGCCTGAGAAACGCGTGTCCCCAGTCCGGCTGTAGAAACTGTCGATCTCGTCAATAAACAGGATCGCGGGGGCATTCGTGATCGCTTTTTCGACGGTCTCGGTCAGGACACGCAGCATATCGCCTTGATGGCCATGCCGCTGACAGTCTGAGTAGCTTGTCCGAATGAAGCTCACCCCGGCAGAACCCGAAAGGGCTTCGGCCAGCATCGTTTTTCCGGTGCCGGGCGGGCCGTGAAAGATGAAGGATGAGGTCACTTCTGACCAATCCAGACTGCCTTTGCGCCAGTCATTCAGATCATCCAGAAGCTGCTGGAATGCCGCTTTCGCAACGGGCTGCCCGTGAACTTTGTCGAGGGTGATCCCGGGTTTGGTTTTGTCAGGAAGGCCAAATTCATGGAGGGCATCCATGGCCGCAGCCATGCTGTCGGCTGCGAAAGCGCGGGCAAGGCGCAATTCGGACATGCTGCTGATGTCGACGCCTGCGGGCAGCTTTGTCCGGCGTTTTCCCTTGTGGATTTCACGCAAGATCGCAGAAAGCATTTCCGGCGTGGCATATGGCAGCGTCAGCTGTGCCGTTGCGACAGAGGACATGGACGCAGACACTCCGGACATGCGATCGACAATGTAAATCACCGCCCGTCCACGCATGATACCGTCCTCGACGCCCTCAGCCACGCGGCGCAATTCGAGGGGTGATGCGCCGAGTTTCGGATGGGTGTGAATTTCCAGATCATTCAGCCGATGCCGGATATCCGCAGATGCGGTCAGCAACTCGACGTTCAGCTCCTTGATCAACACAGCCAGCCGCTTGCGGTCTTCCGACCGCTCCGCCGCGATGAGGGTCAGCGCCCCTTTGGGCGGCAGCATCGCCGGCTGGCCGATGCTGGCGTGGGCGTGCATCAGACGCAGGATCAAAAGCGCATTGAGCGCCTGATCGGGTGAGGGTTTGCCGGTGTTTCCGGTGTCCGGATCTTCAGGGTCGCAACCGTTGAGAACATCCGCAAAGATGTCATCGATGTCGCGCTCCAGCGGCTGCAAGCAGCGTTTTGCAAGGGTCATTCCGGGAAGTTCAGGGGTGGTCTGTTTGGGCATGGGGTGGTCTGTTTGGGCATGGGGTGGTCTGTTTGGGCATGGGGTGGTCTGTTTGGGCATGGGGTGGCCTTTCATTGGGCAAAAAGGGGTTGTCCTGTCCCCGATGGGGCAGGTTTTGCTGGTGTTTTAAGGGTGGGCTGGATCAGATCGCCGCTGGCGTGGCGAAGGTTCCGGACAAGCCAAGATCCGACAGGGCAAGCCGCAAACTGGCGCCGGGAGAGGCCCGCAAGCGGGCTATCTCGGACAGCGCAACCCGATGAGTGTTGCGCCAATCTGCGGTGAACTTGATCGCGTTTTCGGGCAGGATCACAAGGGCAAGCAGGTCAAAATCGGCGGGGTCATAAGGCTTGGTGCCGGTCGGCCCACGCTGATAGCCCTTTTTGATATTGAACACATATTGCCCGTCACTGATCGCGTGACGCGTCTTGATCTGAACCCGCACCAAAGCGTCAGGCAGCCAGAGGATGCGATCAAACGGCTCGTGTTCGCTGCACGGGATCGTGCGTTCGCCCAGCCGCATCATGGTGCTGTCGAACAGCAATTCGCCAGCAGTTCCAAGCTGTTTTGCAAAGCGTGCCATCACGTTGCCGCCGATTTTGGGATAGTCCCTCAAGGCTTCACGGGCTTCAAAAGCTTCAGGGGCGGGCTCGGGCGGACAAAGCCCGGGGAAATAGAGTTGCTGGGCCATAGGCGGCCTTTCCATGTTTGATGGAGGGATGGACGGGGCGCATGACGGGCCCCGTCAATTGGACTGCACCGGATCAGGCCGGGATCGGCATCGCCGGATCAAGCATGGGAGGCTCATGCCCCGGCCCGCCGAATTCCCTCAGCTCTGCCATGTCTGAAAAGACGGAGAAAAATTCCGTCTGCATCCGGAAAATGCGGTGCTTCGAGGGATCGGTGAGAAAGATATCCTGATGATCCCGGACGCGGGCAAACACATGCCGTTTGTCATCATCATCTGTGGTGTCAAAAAGGGTTTTCAGGAGGAAAGCCAGGCGCATCAGGCCTTTGTCTGCAGGGATTTCCGGAATGTGTTCGAGGATATCAAAGCAGCCTTCAATCAGCCGCTCCCGCAGGTTTTCTGCACGGCGCAAGTCGCTGGCGAAATGCTGCGACATCGGATCGACATCGCTGTGATCGATCAGCATCTCGGCATCAATCGCAGCCCGGAACAGCCGGAGAAACGCGGGGAACGCATGCACGATTGTGCTCGCGGGGGAGTCTTTCGGGTCACGCGACGGCGTGTTATCAGTGGCATCAGCCATAAGGGCCTCCTTACAGGTCCGTGTGGTTAGAGTGGGGCAAGAGGGTAGGATCTCTTGCCTTCACTCGCTCAATGTGGGATCATCGCATTATGATGTCAACATTGTAATGCGGAAAAATCAATGGCTCCCCCAAAAAAAGACACAGAAGCACTGACGGTAAGACTTCCACGCGAGATTATCGCCCAGATCGACGATGTGCGCCGGCTTGAGGATGACATCCCGACACGGCCGGAGATGATCCGACGAATTTTGCAGGATTGGCTTGAAAATAAAGGGAAATCCGAAATTTAAGCAGGGAGATTGACAAGTCCGTCCGGGAAAACCTTTACCCCCAGGGCAACGGCCCTTCTTCCACGACTTGCCCGAACACCTGTTCCCGATGCCATCGCAGATTTTCAGGGTGCGGATGGTGCCGATGATCCGCCGGTTTCAGCAACCTGCCACTCGGATGCAGCAACCGGTCAATCACATCGCTTGGCACCTTGTTGCGGGAGACAAGAACCGTCTCGCAATCATCGGCAACGGAAACCAAGCCGCGGTCAAACATCCAATGCAGGGTTCCAGACAGGGCCAGCCCATTGCGGACCGAGTCACTGCCCGAGCTTTCCACCGGCCGGATATGGGCCGCCTGCACCTCGGGCCGCCCGCCCCCGTTACGCAAGCGGAGCCCCGACATGGTACAGCGGTAATCATAGGCCACACGCACCTGTCGGCGAAACGCCACATTACGATACGGCCGACGGGTCAGGCGTTCCAGCACCGGGCGATCGAATGTCGTGGCTTGGTCATCCATCCCGGCGGGGATGGGGTCGTAAGCGGTGGCCTCGATCCGTTCCAGATCCTGCGGCAGTCCCAGATTGACTATCCGGGCGAAATCGGCATCAGGCAGGCGCCGAACGGCACGTTGCACCAAACCACCCTGTTTGAGCGATCCATCGGGGGCCGCCAAGGCGCTTTCCACCGCTTGCCCCTTGTGCAACCGGGGCACGGATCGATCAAAGGGCAGAAAGCTTCCCGGCTCAATCAGGGCAAGATACCGCCCCTCAACCCCGGGTTTGGGGATCACTCGGGCAATCTTGGCCACCGCGAAATACCCCCGCGGCCCTGCCTTGACCGGCTCATAATACACGATCCAATCGCCAACGGCAGTTTGAGTGGCCTTCAGATAAGCCTTGGGGAAATCATAAACCACATCGGGTTCATCATCATAAATCGAGTCAGCCTTGTGCAGCAGAACCAGTTTTCCCATGGGGTGATGGAAGGAAATTCTGGCGGGTTTGGCAAGGGGGCGTGGGTGCTGGAGGGGCTCTGTGACTTGGGGTGCGACTGCGGGCGGGAAGCGCTTGCACTGCAGCGACATGGCCTTCCACAACAACGCGGTGGGCGGGAGGACTAAGCCGCTTCGCGGCATTGGTGCCTGACCGCGACGTCGGCGCATATGTCACGGTTTTTCTTTGTGGCGGGCCCTTCTGGGCTGACGATTGGGGTCTTTCCCACCGTCAGACAGGAGGTTCCCATGAAGGAGGAGAAGACCACCCCGCTGCGCCAGCGGATGATCGAAGACATGGATATTCGCGGGCTGTGCGAGAAGACGCAGAAAGGGCACATCCGATGCATCAAGCATTTCGCTGCTTTTCTGGGGCGTTCGCCAGATACCGCCACGCCGGATGACTTGCGGGCCTACCAGCTTCAGATGACGAAGGACGCGGTTTCGGCATCCACGTTCAATGTCCGGATAATTTCACTGCGGTTCTTTTTCAGCGTCACCTGCGGGCGTGAGGAAATGAAGCGATACATGCAGTTCCATCGTCAGCCACGGAAGTTGCCGGTGGTTCTGAGCGTCGAGGAAGTCGCGAAGCTTCTCGCCTCGGTGCCCGGACCAGGATTGAAGTATCGGGCAGCCCTCGGCATCAGTTACGGGGCGGGGCTTCGAGCATCGGAGCTCTGCCACCTCAAGGTCCGCGATATCGACAGCCAGCGCATGCTGATCCATGTTGACCAAGGCAAGGGCAGTAAGGACCGGCAAGCCATGCTATCGCCCAGCCTGCTCGAAATATTGCGGCAATACTGGCGCGAGTCCCGCCCCGAAGGATGGCTGTTTCCAGGCTTGCCAAAGATCTCGCCTCTGTCTCCCCGGCAATTGAACCGCGCTTTCATGGCGGCCAAGGATATGGCGGGGATCACAAAGCCCGCGACCCTGCACACGCTGCGCCACAGCTTCGCCACGCATCTGCTGGAGGCCAACACTGATGTGCGGATCATCCAGGTGCTGCTGGGTCACGCCAAGCTCAGCACCACGGCGCGTTCTGCCCATGTCGCCACCAAGACGATCCAGAGCACCGTTAGCCCCTTCGAGCAGATGAAGCTTGTGCAGGACAGGGTGCTCCGAACAGAAGGACCCCCTTGACGCCCGGGCTATGCCCCGGCCATCTCTGGAGATCGCTGACATCTTTCGCGCCCATGGTCCTGCATGGCGGCGGGCCAATGCGGGGCATGTCAGCCTCTCACAGTTGAAGGTAATGTCGGCGATCGAAGCCTGCCGGAGTTTGAGCGTAAAGCAAACGATCTGGGGGATCGTTTGTAGCGAAGAACGCGCTCGGCGGGCATGTGGCCGGGTGCGCAAAGTGTGGCCACCATCACATCGCCTACAATTCCTGCAAGAACAGGCACTGTCCCAAGTGCCAGGGACCAGCGGCGCGCGACTGGATGGAGGCGCGCGCCGAGGATCTGCTGCCGGTGGAATATTTCCACGTCGTCTTCACGATGCCGGCCGAAATCGCGCAGATCGCCTATTGGAACAAGAAGGCGGTCTATGGCCTGCTGTTCCGGGCGTCTGCGGAAACGGTCATGACCATCGCAGCCGATCCCAAGCGTATGGGCGCGCGAGTCGGCATGACCAGCGTGTTGCACACATGGGGATCGGCGTCGTGCTGAAAGCACGCCTCTGGCGTGACGACCCACCATCCGCATATCCATATGATCGTGCCCGGCGGCGGCCTATCGCCCGACGGCACCAAGTGGGTCTCCTGCCGCCCCGGGTTCTTCTTGCATGTGCGGGTGCTGTCGCGGCTGTTTCGACGCCTGTTTCTGGACGGGCTGATGGGTTTGCACCGCGCAGGCCAGCTGGCCTTCTTCGGCGATTTTTCGAATTTGTCAGAAGCAAAGGCGTTCGCTAACTGGCTCGCCCCCGTTCCGCAAATCCGAATGGGTGGTCTATGCCAAACCGCCCTTCGGCGGGCCCGAGGCCGTGCTGGCTTACCTGAGCCGATACACCCACCGCGTCGCCATCTCGAATGCGCGCCTGGTCAGCGCCGATGCCCAAACCGTCGCTTTCCGCTGGAAGGATTACCGCATCAAATCCGGCGATCGCCAAAAGGTCATGCGGCTGGCCACGCCCGAGTTCATCCGCCGCTTTCTGATCCATGTGCTACCCGACGGCTTCCATCGCATCCGGCACTACGGCCCGCTGGCCAGTGCGACCCGCAAGGCCAACATCAGCGCAATCCGCGCCGTGCTCTGCGTCCAGCGCCCCGAACAGCCCGCCATCCCAGAGCCCGAGGTCATCCCACTCACCCTGCGCGAACCGTGCCCCTGTTGCGGCGGCCCCATGCGCATCATCGAGATCTTCCGCCGCGGGCAAAAACCAATGTCGCGCGCGCCACCACGGGAGCGGGCCGCATGACACACCGCCTGTCAGATGACGCGGAACGCGACTGGCTGCATCACGCGGACCCGGCGCAGCCCATATGCGCTTATCGCTCCTCAGCGCCAAAACCGACGACAAGCACGGCAATATGCAAAGCGATACCAGCATGTTCGACAGCTTCAGTGACCAGCTCAGACGTGATGCGAACCTTCAGCCGAACGCCTGACACAGCCGTCGCCCCAACCGTCCGCGCACTTTCTCCATAGGTCGTTCCAAGACCCCCGCGGCTTCCTCCTTCCGAGGTTTGTCAACGTGGGCCGCCAGCTCATGGCCGCCAATGGCGTGCCGCGGCCCACATCGAAAAACCTTCAGGGAAGCCGACTGTAATCTTGCGGCATAGCATACGCAGAATCTGATGGTTGCGGACGTTCATTGCGCCCGGTTCTGCAGTGACCTTTGACCAGTCTCCCAAACTGCCCGGAGAGTGCTTTGGGCGCACACGCTCAGTTTGTGGCATCCCCGAAAGCCATGCCGCCGGTTGCGACCTGTCCAGCAGGACTGTCGGGGTTGCGGGCGTGGGGCGGGGTCAGGGCGGTGAAATCCTGCCAGATAGCGCCCGCGCCAAGGTCGTTGCGGGTGCGCAGCCCGCGCCACTGCGCATAAATTGCGCCTGCACGCGGCAAGGCGCGCTGTGCAGCCGACAGCCGCGCAAGATGCGGGTCGTTATCCGGGGGCAGCGCGTCCAGCAGATCAGCATAAAGCCGGTCGCGGCCATCTCCGGTCAGCCAATGCGCAGCCCCTGCAATCACGGCGCGATGCGTGCGCGGGGCCAGATACTCGATCAAGGGGTGGTCATCTGTGTTGACGGGCGCGTGCGCGAACAGGCCGGACGCGGCGTTGCCCGCGTAGAATTTCAGCGCGCGGTCGGTCAGCACATCATCGGGCGCATCGCTGCCCGTCATTACGCGCCATTGGGTCGCTAGGGGCGCAGGGTCCAGCGGTGCAGGGTCATTGCGGCCCACCAGCGCCAGAATGGACCGTTCAGGATACAGGTCACCGCGCCACAGCGTCAGCTCGGGGAAAGCCTGCGCCATGGTGTTGGCGATGATCTCGAATTCGCGGCGCGACACCTGATAAAGCGGCATCCATTGCACATAGGCCCCGCCCTCGTTCAGGCGACTGGCCGCAAGGCGGTAATGTTCCACCGTATAGACATTGCCCACACCCGCGCGCCACGGCGTGAACAGATCGGCGATGATCATGTCATAGGTGGCGGGGGAACGGGCAAGGCATTGGCGGCCATCCTCGCGGTGGATGGTCACGCGCGCGTCGGTGAACAACCCGTTCACATACGGGCCGAACCAGTCTCGCGCGAAATCCACCACATCGGGCAGCAATTCGCAGACCGTCACGCGGTCGGGGTTCGCAAACAGCCCCGCACCCGCAGAAATGCCTGTGCCCATGCCAAGAAAGAAAATCTCGCGCGGGGCGGGATGGGTCAGAAGCGGGATCATGGTCTGGTTGCGTTCCGGCACCAGCGCGCCCGACCCGCCCAGCGTATAGAAATTGTTGACGCGGATGAATTTCGCATCGCCACGCTGCACAGTGGCGACATGGGCGGACGGGCCTTCGCGAAAGGCCAGCAGCGTCTCGCCCCGGTTCAGGCGGGTGGAGTCCAGCCCCGGCCCACCCGTCAGCAGCACGACCGCCCCCGCCAGTGCCGCAAAGCGCGTGATCCGCGCGCCCCAGCCGTCCGAAGGCCGCCACAAAGCCAGCACCAGAGCCGCGTAAACCGCGCCCATCAGCCACAGCCCTTTCCACATGCCGACCAGCGGCAGAAGCACAAACCCCCCCGCCAGCGCCCCGAAAATGGCGCCTGTCGTGTTGACTGCAATCAGGCGGCCCAGCACTGCGCCCGGCGCGCCGCCCCCTTCCATCAGGCGCAGCAGATAGGGCAGCACAGCGCCCAATATCGTGCCGGGGATCAGCATGGTCAGGGCCGCGACGCGCCCGACCTCCAGCACATAGCCTGTGAAATCGGCCCGCCCGCCAAGGTATCCAAGCCCGCCCGTCAGGTGGTGGAACAGATGCGGCGTCGCAGCGATCACGACGCAAGAGGCCAGCAGCAGGCCCGTCAGCACTCTTTCAGGCCGCAGCGCAAGCCGGTTCAGCGCATTGGCCAGCGCCGCGCCCAGCGACAGCGCAGCCAGAAACACGGTCAGCACCAGCGCATAGGTATAGACCGAGTTTTGCAGCACTTGCGCGAAGGCACGCGTCCAGATGACCTCGACCGCCAAGGTGGCAAAGCCAGAGGCGAAGGCGATCACCCACAGCCGCGCAGGGATCGCGGCGCGCGTGGGGCGTGGGTCTGCAACCATCGGCAGGGCACGGCGCGCAATCAGGATGGCTGAGAGGCCCACGAACAGATCAAACCCCACAGCCAGCAGATAGGCGCCGGAAAACCCCAGCCACATGGGCAGGAAGAACCCCGCCGCCAAGGCCCCCATCGCCCCGCCTGCGGTGTTGAGCGCATAAAGCGCGGACCCCATCCGTCCCAGACTGTCGCGCGCCCGGATGACATGCTGGCCCATCAAGGGCAGCGTGCCGCCCATCAGAATGGCCGAGGGCAGAAGGATCGTCGCCGCGACCAGCGCCTTCAGCGCGGTTTCCAGAACCAGGTTGCCGCCGACCAGCGCGTAAAGCGTGGGGTAAAGGCGGAAGTAGGCATCCGCGACCAGAAAATGCCCCAGCGCCGTGGCGGCCACGCCAATCTCGACCAGCCCAAAGGCGCGCAAGGGCCGCGCCAGTCGTGCGGACAGCCGCCCGAACAGCCATCCCCCCAGTGCGATACCCGCAAAGAAGATCGCAATCGTCAGCGCGGCGGCCTGCGCGGTGGACCCGAACAAAAGCCCCAGCTCGCGCACCCACAGCACCTGATAGATCAGCGCCGCCGCCCCCGACAGGGTGAACAGCGCCCCAAGCATGGGCGTTTCAAAGCGGCGGGGCGCGGTGGCGGGTGTGGTGAATTCTGTCATAGGGGTGCGTTATCTTATAACATTCATGGCAGCAACTGCATCTCGCCGCCGATCAGTTCCTTGCGGAAATCGGTAATCAGGATATCGGCCACGACATCCCATATGCCCCCTTGCGGCAGGTGGACAGGACCAGCGGTCCAGAATCCGGCAGCCTCCATAGTCGCGCGCAGCTCGATGCGTTCCAGCCCCTCTTCGGGTTTGGCGAAGAACAGCGTTACCTCCAGCGGTGTGAAGGGCCGGAAATCACCGTCCAGCGGGATGATTTCAACGCGGTTCTGCCCCGGTCTGCCGGGGATCAGCGCGATATCGGCCATGCTCTCGCGCCCATGCAGATGCACCTCAACGCGAGGCTCTGGTAGATCGGCCATCGCGCGCGGTGGCGGTGTCAGGCGGAAAACAGCGGTCAGCGCCAGAAGTGCTACCATCAGCCCCAGTTCCAGCCGCAGCGAGCGGTTGAAGTGAAACCGTGCCAAAGCGCCGTTGATGGTCAGCATCGGTGTCAGGCGCAGCTTGTGCCAGACCGCCAAGGCCAGCACGCAGACAAACACCGCCATCTTGGCAAGGAATACCCAGCCATAGGCGGTGCTGGTCAGGGCATCCAGCGTTTCGATCTGCCGCCATGCAAGCACCGCGCCGGACAGGACCAGAAGCGCCACCATCGGCACGGCAAGGCGCGAAAAGCGCGCCATCAGTGCCTCTGTATCCGGGCGGCGCAGCGCCACGATCAGCCCCGGCAGCGCCCCTGCCCAGAAGATCAGCGCGAGCGCATGGGCAAAGATCAGCGGGGCCATCAGGGCCACAGGTTCGGCGCGCGCGGCGTGACCCGCCGAGGCAAAGGACAGCGCCGCCAGCGCCCAAGCCAGCAGAACGGGCAGACGGTGGCCGGTCATGGCGAGAAGGCCCGCGCCTAAGGCAAGCCCTGCGGCAATCCCGAAAGGGCTGTTTGCAGCCATGGCCCAAGCGTTCATGCGGGCGAGCGCTGCCACCCCGTCGCCTGTCAGGTCCATCGCCTGCGCCCCCAATAAGCCGAGGGACGCCAGCGGCACAGACCAGAGCGCGGCAGCCGCGACGCGCGGCGCGGGCGTTTGCGACAGCACTGCCCAGACCATGCCGCCCACACCGATGACCAGCGAGAGCGTCAGCGCGCCCCGCGCGATGGCGGCGGGCCAGGGCTGGGCCTCGGGCGCTGCTGCGGGCGCACCAGTCTCGAAGCCAATGGAAAACACATGCGTCCCGCCGACCGGGTGGCCATCGTCTGAGACCACGCGCCATGACAGCGCATGCGTGCCCTCGGCCAACCCATTCGGGGCGGTGATGATCAGATCGGGGCCTTGCGCGCGGGCCTCGACATCCAGCGCCGCGCCATCCGGGCTGAACCAGCGCGCCTGCAACGGGGCGATGGGTTCGTTGAAACTCAGGATTACGTCCGTAGGGGCAACCTTAATGATCGCGCCCGCCGCAGGGTCTGCCCCGCGCAACTGGGCATGGGCCAGCGCCTGCAGCGGCAGGACTAGTGTGAAGAAGATGACAAGCGCGCGCAGCATCGTGTATCCTGAAAAAGCCCGCCGGGCCGGGAAACCGCACCCGGCGGGAAGTGATGCGCAGTGAACGGGAACTGAACACAGCGCGACAAACGGCAGGCAGAAGCAATTTCAGCAAAAGTTGACAGACTTTCGCGGTTCGAAATTGCGACCAACATGTCGGGGAATGGACGCCTCCGCAAACCCCGGCCTGCCGCTATTGCTTAATTCCCGTGGCTGTGGCCGTAGGAATGACTGTGCGAATGGCCGTGGGAGTGCCCGTGATCAGCCGCAGGCAAAACCATCACGGCCGGGGCCGGGTAGGCCAGATCGCTGGCCGATTGTCCGTCCGCAGGAATTTCGATCCAGCGTTCCGCACCATTGGCGCACTCTTGCACGACCGGAATATGGACCAGCTCGCCCGCAGGCAGCGCCTCAGTAAAGCGGGCCCGGAAGATGAATTCGTCATAGAATTCGGACGGCAATTCACCTTCCCAGATAATCTCGCGCACGCCCTCGGTGATCTCGGTGCCATGGCTGTGATAGGGCTCGGCCAGCGGGCCAGTGACCACACTCAACTCCCAACCGGCCTTGACCATCGGCTGCACAGCATTGATGCCGTCAGGAATGGCCACGCGCACCCGCAACGTAGCCTCGTCGCCGCAGCCATGCGGGATACGAACGACCATGCGTTCGCGGACATTATGGGTAACTTCGCGCTGCTCCAGCGTAGCATGGGCAAAGGCCGCAGGGGCCGAAAAGGCCAAGGCGGCCAAAGTCATCAGAGTCGTCTTCATGGTGTTTCTCTCCCGTTTCATGAAGGGTTTTCAGGCAGGGTCGCGCCCGCGCCTGTGGCCAGATGTCCCTCTGGCCAGGGGTTCGCGAAGGCCGGATCGGTGAGGAACTCCTCATCCGTCAGGCTTTCCAGAAAAGTAGACAGTTCTGCGCGCTCCTGATCGGTGCTCTGCAAAACAGATGATCAGCGGAGCGGGCTGGCCCAGCAGCGCTGTTTGCCGTCATAGGCTTGCGCGCAGGTGACGGGTTGGTCGGCCAGTGCAGGCGTGGCGAGTGCGGTCACAGCCGCAAGAGCGAGTATACGCATGATGTGTCTTTCTTGAATGATATGGGTGTCACCGGCAGCGCAAGCGCCACCGGGTTTCAGCGATCAGACAAGAAAAAGCGGCGGGCCGCGTGCAGGCGGGCCGCGTGGGCTATGCAGGCGTGCCAGCAAATGCCCTGCAGAGGGCAGGTCCAGCGTTGAAATGCGAAGCGCAACGCCTGAGCCAAGTGCGTCAGCACTCACGGCCATGATCTGCGCCAGCGTGCAGATAGGACAATCCTCGGCCATGCCCTGTGGCCCGTCTTGCGTGACGCAGAGATCATCCAGTTCGCCGCCCATCTGGATATAGGCAGCCAGCATCGGATCGGCAGGCAAGGCAGGGGCATGTTGGTGGCCAAAACCCAGAACCATCAACCCCAGCGCAAGAAGCGCAGCGGTCAGACGGTTTGAAAAGGTTCTGAGCAGATTCATGTAATGTTGTTACTCTCGTTACAGGTCTGGATCAAGCGCCTGTGATCAGCCTAAACCTCATCCTCGGGGTCAAAAATGGGGTCCAGCACGAGCAGGAGACGCGCCTCGCCTGTGCCTTCGATCGGTGGTGAGCGGTGCTTGAGCAGGCTGGGCGGTGTGGTGGGCCAACGCATTCCGCGCAAGAGGATAGGCTGGCCGGTGGGCACAGTATGCACGACTTCGGGCTCAGCGCCGCGCGGGGCAAGCCCGTATTGCGTGCCTGTGCCGCGATAGGTGCAGACCAGCCGCGCGGTGACATTGTCCACATGAAACTTGCGGCAGGCATTGCCGGTCACGACCTCCAACCGCAAGCGCAGCCATGGTGCGCGCATCACCTGTGCAAACTGGTCTGCAAGCGTGGCGATGCTCTCCAGAAGCAGTGCGCGCTCGGGGCTATCGGGCAGTGGCGCAAGGATCTGCGCCAGTGTGGACCGAAGCGCATCGGGGCGCAGGATTTCGCGGGCCTCTGGCAGGTGTGCGGGCGGCAGCGCGGCAAGCCAGTGGGTGAGCGCGACACAATCGGGCTGCGCCCAGATCACGGCCGCGCAATTGGGCTCATGGATTGCGGCCAGCCCATCCAGAGCGTCTGTGATCTGAACGCCCTCGGGCTGCGTGTTGGCAAAATCCTTCGTCTTGCCCCCCAGCGCGGAAACGGGTCGGGAAGCTGCGCCCAGTCGCCGGGCGTGAAATCGCCCGCATTCACAAGCGCTGCATTCAGCCGCGCACAGAGTGCCTCGCGGTCCATATCGACCCCGATAAAGACAATCTCCTGCCGCCGGTCGCCCCATGGCTCGACCCAGTTGCGGGCGATTTCGGCCTGCGCGACCGGGTGCTGTGGCAGCCGCTCTTCGGGGCCAGAGGCCCACCAGCGGCCCAGAGGCGTGACCGAAGACATTGCCCCTGCAAGGCTGAACTCGGCGGCCCAATCCGGCCTTGTGGCGATCCAGAAATGCCCCTTTGCGCGGATCACGCCGGGCAGCGGGCCATTGAGCACCTCATGGATGCGGGCGGGATGAAACGGCGCGCGGGCGTGGTAGACGAAGCTTGCCACACCATATTCTTCGGTCTCTGGCGTATGATTTGCGAAACTGTAAAGCTCTTTCGCCCACATCGGAAATTCCTGCGCGCGGTCGAAATCGAACAGGCCCGTGTTCAGGATGGCACTGGCGGCCACATCAGAACGCGGTTCAGAAGTGTGGTTTTGCCCGCGCCAAGAAAGCCGGAAAGCACAGTGACCGGCAGGCGGGTATCTTGAATATTCACGAATGCCTCATGGGTGTTGATTTCGGGGTTCGGGCGATTTTGGCCGTGCCGCAGGCGTCGCATTGACCGTGGATTTCCACGACATGATGGCTTGGTGTTATGCCGCAATGCTGGGCAGCGGCCGTGAGCGAGGTAAAGACCTCTGGCACAACGCTTTCGCGCAAGGACCGGCAATCGTCGCAGATGGACAGGATCACAGGCGCATTCGGGTCGCGCGTTGTGCGCAAGGCAAAGGCATTGAGGGATTCAATCCGCAACACGGCGCGCCGCGCGCACAGCGCTTTCAGCCCGCGATAAATGGTCGTGGGGCGAGTTGAGGGTTTTGCGCGCGCAGTGCGGCGAGAATATCATAGGCCGACAGGGTTTGACGCGCGTTCCGCAAAACGCGCAGGATATCCGATTGCATCGCTTCGCCTCTGCTGGTTACGCGCATCAACGACTCTCCTTTCGTCACATGCGACCGGGCGGTTGGGCATCCCGGACCAAGGCAGTGATGGCCTCGGACAGGGGCAAGGTCTGCGTTGCGCCGTAGCGGCGGATGGTGACGGTAAGCTCGTCCGCTTCGCGCGCGCCGAGGGCGATCTGGACCGGCACTTTCGCAAGCGCGTGGTCGCGGACCTTGTAGCCGATCTTCTCGTTGCGCAGATCGGTCTCGACGCGCAGCCCGGCTGTGCGCAAGCGGCGCGCCAGCAGGTCGAATACCACCGCGGGCCGCGCATTGCCGATATGGGCATAGGAATATACCGTTGGCCCGCAGACATACATCCGCACATGGCCAGCATCCTGCGGTACAAACGGCGCGACCTGCCTGCCCATCGAATTGAACAGGTTGAGCGCCATCAGAACGGCTGCCCCAGCGTGTGGACGGTCATGCCCGCCAGTCCTGCAGCATCTTCCGCCCCGGGCAGCTTGGGCAGGGTCAGCAGCGACAGGCTTTCGTCCAGATCGGATTTCGGCATGTCGCGTGCGATAATGACCACGCGGCTGGTGGTGTCGTCCTCTGGCCAGCTTTGCAGCGGGACGGGTGGTTCAAAAATATGCTGCACACCGTGAAAGACGAAGGGTTGCGGGACGTCCCTGATATGCACGATCCCTTTCAGACGCAGGATATGCGCCCCGCGCAGCGCAATCAGCGTGTCGAGCCAGAAATCGAACACCTCGGCGGGGATCGGGGCATCTAGCGTGATCGAGGCCGTGGTGATCCGGTCATCGGTGGCGTGGTGCGAGGGCGCGCCAAAGTCGATAGGCTTGGGCGCTGGCGCGGTCATGCCCGACAGCCCCGCCAGCCGGTCCGCCGCAGGTTGGGCCAGCCATGCCAGCGCGTGATCTGGCGCCATTGGTTTGCGCATGGCACCAAGGCCCCACAAGCTGCCCGCGGGCACTACGCCCTGATCGGCCAAAATACGCGGCGCGCCGGGGTTCAGCCGTTCAAGACGCGCCTCCAGCGCAGCAAAGCCAGCCGCATCCGCCAGATCGCGCTTCGACAGAACGATCCGGTCGGCCATTGCGACCTGCGCCTGTGCCTCGGCATGGCGGTCCAGCGTTGCCACCCCCAGCACGGCATCGACCACCGTCACAGTGCCGTCCAGCGCATAATTGGGGGCCAGCACCGGATCGACCAGCAGCGTGTGATGGATCGGGCCGGGATCTGCCAACCCCGTGGTTTCGATCACCACGCGGTCAAAGGCCAGTTCATCCCGCGCCAGCAGGGACAGCAGCGTCTTGGACAGATCACCCCGGATCGAGCAGCAGACACAGCCACCGGGCATCAGCACGATATCCTCGGCGGCTTCCTCTATCAGGTCATGGTCCAGCCCCGCATCGCCGAATTCATTGACGACAACTGCCACCCGGCCCGCAGTCGGATCGTGCAACAGGCGATTCAGAAGCGTGGTCTTGCCCGCACCCAGAAAGCCGGTCAGCAGGGTTACGGGGATCGGGGTCGAAATCATGGCGGCGTCTTTCGGGTTGCGGGTCTTGGCTAAGCATGATTGTTATAATATAACATTCTACGTTGCAAGAGATCAAACAAGGACCAGACATGCGCGAACTCCACTTCCACCCCCGCGTTTCGGTCGAAGAAGTCGAGGAAGGGTCAAACCTTGCCCCCAAATTCGGCGAGGATGGGCTGATGCCCTGCATCACCACCGATGCGGGAAGTGGCGAGGCGCTGATGCTGGGCTGGATGAACGCCGACGCCCTGCGCTTGACCCTGCAGACGGGCGAGGCACACTACTTCAGCCGCGCGCGCCAGAGCCTGTGGCACAAAGGCGCGACCTCGGGTCTGGTCCAGCGCGTGATCGAGGCGCGGATCGATGACGATCAAGACGCGATCTGGCTGCGCGTCGAAGTCGCAGGGTCCGGCGCATCCTGCCATGTCGGCTACAGGTCGTGTTTCTACCGCGCCGTGCCGGTCGGGCCGGATGCCGGCGGCGCGCTGCGCTTTACCGAAACGGCCCGAACATTCGACCCCGTGGCCGTTTATGGCGATGCCTCCAACCCCACACAGTTATGAGCCTTCCGAGCGATTTCAGACAAAAGGCCGCGCTGCTCTGGCATGTGCAACGGATCAAGCGGCTGGTGCGCGAGATCGGCGCATTCGGTCCCCACACGCTGATCTCGGTGACCGAAATTACATGCGGTGACCCGACTTGCCCCGGCCCGGCCACCCAGATCACCATCCTGTCGCTCGACCTGATGCGCCGCGTGTTTGTAATACACCGACCCGTTATCGAGGTATCAGCAGCCGATTTGGCAGGGCTAAAAGCGTGACGTACGATATCACGCTCCATTTATTTGCTCACTGGACAGACCGCCCGCCACTTGCTAACCAAACTCTGCCAAGGTTCCGCGTGAGCGGATTAATAGGGAATACAGGATCGGGGATTGCCCGTAGCTGTAGCTGCCCTCGCAACTGTAGGCGGCAAGGTTCGGATCAGACCACTGGCAAAGCCGGGAAGGGATCACGAACCATTCGAGCCGTAAGCCAGGAGACCTGCCGTTGGCATAACCCTAACCGCCGGCGAGGTGCCCGGCCGGAGGCAGGACATGGCAGACGACAGCGCGCGCGCAAACAATGCATTCGCGACATCAGCTTTGACGGCCCGAGGATCGGACCCGGACTGGCCATTGGCCATGCGGGGTGCGATGTGGTCCAGTCCGATGTAGCGCAACGCCATATCCGCATTGACCTTGCCGGATTTGCCCGTGACGGGCTAGGCGATCACGCCCAGATCATGGCACTTGTGCGCGAGGCAGATGCACTGGGCTTCGGTGGCATCTGGTTCAACGAATTTCATTTCGACCGGGCCAACCTGGCCCATCCGTCGCTTCTGCTTCTGGGGGCGGCAGTGTTGGCCGTAACGGAACGGCTGCGCTTCGGAACTTCGATCCTTGTCCTGCCATTGTATCACCCGCTTCTTCTGGCCGAACAGATTGCGCAGCTTGACCGGCAATCGGGCGGGCGGCTGGATGTTGGCATCGGGCGGGGGACCAATCCGCAAACCTTTCGCACCCTTGGGCTGGACCCCGATCAGGCACGCTTCCGTTTTGATGCTGCGCTGGATATCATCCGCATGGCATTGGGCGACGGGGTTGTCACCCACGACAGCCCGTTCTGGTCGTTCAGCAATGTCTCGGTCGGTCCACCGCCCGTGCAGTGTCCGCACCCACCGATCTATATGGCCGCAGTTTCGCGCGACAGCATTGATCTGTCCGCGCGTCTGGGATTGCCCTTACTGTATTCGCTGGAACCCAATGAAAGCCGCCAGTTCGCCCCATATGTCGCCGCACTGACCCGGCAGAAGCAGGATGGGCGCGCGCTGCAAGCGTCGTCCCTGTCGCGCTATGTGCTGGTCGACCGTGATCGGAGCGCGGCATTGGATAGGCTGGATGCGCTGACCCACCGGTTGAATGTGACCCGCGCGCAGCGGGCGAAGGTGTCCGGCACAGCACCGCCTGCGCCGCGCACGCGCGCGCAGATGTTGGAGGGCTTTGCCGTTGCAGGCACGCCCGAGGATTGCGTGGCCCAGATCCTTGCACTGTCTGACCGCTTTCAAACGCGGTCCATCCGCGCGTTCTTTAGCGCCAATGGCGCGATCCCGGTTCCGCAGGCGCGCGATGCGATGCGGTTATTCGCAGCAACGGTGCTGCCTGTTCTTACGATTTCCACCCTCACAAAGGACACCTGCCCATGAGTTTCAGACCCCACCTTCTGGCTGCGGCCATTATGGCCATGGCCACGCCCGCGCTGGCCCTTGACGGTTTCCCGCACGCAGATGTCAACTGCACGGTCACGACCGTCTTTGACGCACCGCCCCAGCGGGCTGTCACATTGTCGAACAACGCGACCGAAATCATGCTGGCCCTGGGGCTTGAGGGGCAGATGGCGGGCACATCCTATATGGGGAACTTGGAAATCAGTCCCGAATACGCCGATGCCTATGGTGCCATTCCTGTCCTGTCACCGCTGATTGCCACAACCGAACAACTGATCGAGGTCGAGGCGGACTGGGTCTATGCAGGATATCCAGACGGATTTGCCGAACGCTGGCACACACGCGATCAGTTGCACGATCTGGGTATCAAAACCCGCCTCGCAACCGAAGGGTGCAATCTGGGCCGGTTCGAGTTCCCGGATCTGTGGCACGAAATACGCGATGTCGCCGCCATATTTGGGGTGCCGGACCGGGCCGAGGCGCTGATCGAAGGGTTGCAGGCGCGACTTGATGCTGTCGATGCTGCCTTGCAGGGCGCCGAGCCGGTCCATGTCTTTATTTATAATGGCGGCGATGCCCCCCCGCGTGCGGCGCTTGGCAACACGATGCTGAATTCCATCGTAGCGCGCGCGGGCGGCCAGAATATCTTCGGCGATATCGAAAACCGCTATGGCACAGTGTCATGGGAAGATATCGTAGACCGCAATCCAGATCACATTGTCGTCTTCTATTCCCTGACCGAGGCCGGGCAACTGGTCGCGGACCCGCGCGCCGACATTGCGCAGGCGCGCATTGACCTGCTTGGCACGTTCCCTGCAGTTGCAGATGTGACCGCAGTGCTCGAAAGTCGCTTTCACCCGATCAGCTCGGTCACCGGGCAACCTGGGCCGTCATCGGTCCGCGCGGTTGAGGATCTTGCGCGCCTGCTGCATCCGGACCGGTTCGCGCAATGACACTACAGGCCGGATTGCACGGCGTGCCCGATTCTGGGCGCCACGCGGATGCGCTTGCGATCCTTCGCCGGGCCCCTGATGGCGGGGGCGCGGCGATCTCCTCCGTGCCAAGCGCGAGGGGGCCTGCGGGCGGGGCCGCGCGGTTCAGGTTGGTCATGGCCTGTTATAGTGCGTTGGCCCTGTGCGCCGCGCTTGGCGGGCTGATGCTGGGATCAGTTGCCGTGCCCGCCGAAACTGTGCTGCGTATTCTGGCCCATGCGGTTTTGGGTGATGGTTTTATCACCCGCGATTGGCGCGCCGCGCATGAAGTGATCGTGTTGCAAACCCGCTTGCCGCGCGTGATCCTGGCCGCATCGGTCGGCGCAACGCTGGGCGTGGCGGGGATGACGATTCAGGCCTTGGTGCGCAACCCGCTGGCGGGGCCAAGTATTCTGGGCGTATCGTCCGGCGCCGCCGTTGGTGCTGTGATGACCATGCGGTTCGGGCTGGTGGGTTTTGGTGTCTTCACGTTGCATTTTTCGGCCTTTCTGGGTGGACTTGTGACCTTGGCGATTGTGTTCTGGATCGCACGCACAGGGGGGCAGATTGCGCCCACGCGGTTGATCCTTGCAGGGGTTGCCATATCGGCGGTGTTCAGTGCGCTGACGTCACTTCTGGTGCTGACGTCGCCCGATCCGCAACTGGCCGCGCGCGTGTTGTTCTGGACCTTGGGCAGTTTCGCCAGCGCGCAATGGAAGCTTCTGCCAATTCCGGTTCTGGCGCTGTGTCTGGGGCTGGGGGTGCTGATCTTGCAGGCGCGCAGGTTGAACCTGCTGCTTGCGGGCGATGAAAGTGCATCCGCGCTGGGGCTGGATGTTGATCATTTTCGCCGCTGGATGTTTGTGCTGACCGCCGCGCTGACAGGCGTGACAGTGGCTGTGGCCGGAGTCATCGGGTTTATCGGGTTGATCCTGCCTCATATCGTACGCCTGATGCTGGGGTCTGATCACCGCCATGGCCTGCCTGCAGTGGCCTTGCTGGGCGCGGGGTTCGCGGTCAGTGCGGACCTGATTGCGCGCTGGATCATCGCGCCGCTGGAATTGCCCGTTGGGATCATCACTGCAATGGTCGGCGGGCCGTTCTTCATCTGGCTTCTTCGCCGTGCCGCGAAGGACATGCGCGGATGAGTCTGATCCCGCCCGCGCATCTGGAAATCAAGGGCGTCTGCGTTCGGGTCGGCGCGCAGAGCCTTGTGCATGAAATATCGCTGGATGTTCCGCCGGGCAGTTTTGTCGGCCTGCTTGGCCCGAATGGCGCGGGCAAGTCCACGCTTCTGCGCACCATCTATCGCGCGCGGTGTCCCGATGCGGGGCAGGTCCTTCTGGACGGCGTTGATCCGTGGACCAGACCGGCCCGTTGGGGCGCGCAGTGTGTGGGGGCCGTTTTGCAGGACATGCCGGCGGATTTCCCGCTAAGCGTACGCGATGTGATCGCGATGGGGCGTGCGCCGCATCAATCCGCCTATGCCGCCGAGAATGCCCATGACCGCGCACAGATCGACGCCGCGATGGCATTGCTGGAACTTGGGCCTTATGCGGACCGCCTGTTTGCGACGCTGTCAGGGGGCGAACGGCAGCGCGTTCTGCTGGGCCGCGCACTGGTGCAACAACCGCGCCTTCTGGTTCTGGATGAACCGACCAACCATCTGGACCTGCGCCATCAGGTGGCGTTCCTGACATTGGTCCGCCAGATCGGTGTTACAGTGATCGCGGCCCTGCATGACCTGACCCTTGCTGCCATGGTCTGTGACCGGCTGGCGTTGATGGATCAGGGCCGGATCGTGGCCGAAGGCGTGCCCGACGATGTGTTGACGCCCAAGCGGATCGCGCAGGTCTATGGGCTGGAAACAGTGATCCAGCGCCACCCTACGCGCGGCACGCTTGTCATCCTACCCGCATGAAGGGAAAGCCATGAAACCTGTCCTGATCCTGTTGGCCAAAGCGGCAATAGCTGCACCTGCACATACCGACATGCGCAGTATAGCAGAGAATGCGGCCAGTATGCTGCCGGAATGGCAGGTTCTCTGGGCCTTCAGCGAACAGGGCAAGCCCACCTTGCGGGCCTTGCTGGACGCCAATGCGCAAGCCCCGCATATCCGCGTAGTCCCCTTGTCCCTGCCGTCAGAACCTGCTGCGGTGAACGCCATTTCACGCACAGTGCAGCGTTGGGCGAAGGGGCGGACAGGGTCTGCGCCAGTCATAGACGTGGCGCCGCCCCTTTCGGCTGCGATGCCTGAGTTGATTGCGACACTTGTGCGGGCGGTGTCAATGCCACCTGCACGCGCGGTACCGGCTACACCCTTGCCCAATGACGCCGCACAAGTCCCCGATCACCGGACGCGCGTTTTGGTTTGTAGCGGGGGGCCGTGCATGAACGCAGGCGCGGGCGACCTTTGGGCGCATCTGCGCGCCCGGCAAGAGGATGAAAAGCTGCGCCATCGCGCACCGGGCATGATGTCGTGCCGCACGTCCTGCCTTGGACCCTGTGCCCTTGCTCCGGTTCTGCAGGTCTGGCCGGAAGGGACGTATTATGGTGGGATAACCCAAGACCAGCTTGACCGCATCATTGACGGTCATGTCATTGGTGGAATTCCCGTGGTCGAGTTGGCTTATGCGCCCGGTGGGCCAAAGCAGCGGTTGGGTGACTGACGCCGTGCATAGCGCATGATCGAGTGAAGCCCGGTCGCCAGAATTGAAACCAGTTACCAGCGGCTTGACTGTATCTGACAAAAGAAGTAAGGATTGGCAACCAAGCTAGGGCCATCGCGGTCGCGCCAGGTCGAAATCACCTGACCATGCCCTTCGGCCTTGTTGTTTCCCCTTCGGCACACAAGCATCCTTGGCCATTGGGCATGCCAAGAGAGGCTTGTCATGCGTCCACCATTTGTTTTCTTATGCGCCCTTTTGGGTGCGGCCCCGCTTGCTGCGGATCCGATCACCTTTACAGACCACGAAGGCCGAGAGGTGACTTTGCCCGCGCCCGCGCAGCGGATCGCGTCGATTCCCATCCCCATGGCATCGACCCTGATTGCCATTGACGGCGCGACAGACCGCCTGGTTGGGATGAACCCGACCGCGAAATCCGCCATCATGGAAGGCATCCTTGGGCGGATATTCCCTGAAGCGCGCGACATCCCGTCAGACATTACCGCGCCCAATTTCATCCCCAATGTAGAAGAACTGGCGCAGGTGAACCCCGAACTGGTCATCCAATGGGCCGGACGCGGGTCGGATTATATTGACCCGATCACCAATGCGGGTTTGAACCTGATGACAATCCGCTACGGGTCCGAGGAGTTGACGCGCGAATATATGACCATGGCCGCAACCGCGATGGGCAGGCCGGAACGGATTGAGCCGCTGATCGAATGGCGCGCGGATGTGCAGGCCGACATGGAAGCGCGCACCGCCGGTCTGGCGGATGAGGACCGCCCCAGCGTGCTGTACCTGCTGCGCGCCATGGACAACCTGCGCGCATCGGGCACCAAAAACAACTATAACGCATGGTATCATATTCTGGCCGGTGGCCGGAACGCGGCTGAAGACATGGTCGGCGGTTGGGCGGATATCAATGTTGAACAGGTTGCAACATGGAACCCTGATGTGATCTTCCTGAATTCATTCGAGGCCGATCTGACGCTTGATCGCATCATGGACGACCCGATCCTGTCAATGACCAATGCCGCACAGAACGGGCGCGTCTACAAAATGCCGCTTGGCGGCTATCGCTGGGACCCGCCAAATCAGGAAAGCCCGCTGACTTGGATGTGGACTGCAAACCTGCTGCACCCCGATGTGTTTGATTATGACCTGCGTGCAGAAATGCGCACGGCCTATCAGGTGCTGTATGGCCATGACCTGAGCGATGCGGATATCGACGAAATCCTGTGGATGGACATGCAGGGCGGTCAGGCAAATTACGCGCAATTTGCAGCCCCATGAGTGTTGCACTGGCTCAGGCCCCAAGGCGCGCGCGACTTGCGCTGCGCCTTGGGGTGTTTCCTGCGATGGTGGTGTGTCTGGTGCTGGCCATGCTGTATTCCATCAGCGCCGGACGTTTTGAGGTGCCCTGGATAAGGGTCGTTGAAATCCTGTGGGCACGGGTCTGGGACTTGTCGGGCAGTGCAGACACCATGGACGAACGCATTGTCGAATTGGTGCGCCTGCCGCGTGTGCTGCTGGCCGCCCTGTCGGGGGCCGCGCTGGCCGTGGGCGGGGCCGCATTGCAAGGCGTGTTCCGCAACCCGCTGGTCAGCCCGCAAGTGCTGGGCATCAGCCAAGGCGGGGCCTTTGGCGGGGCGCTGGCAATCCTGCTGGGCTTTCACGGGGTGGTGCTGCTGGGCATGTCGTTTGTCTTCGGTCTGGTGGCGCTGGTGCTGGTGGGGCTGTTGGCCCATATCAATGGCCGCACAGAGGTGCTGACCGTTATCCTTGCGGGCATGATTGTGGGGGCTTTCTTTGCTGCATTGGTTTCTGTGCTGCAATTTCGGGCGGACCCCAATTCGTCCCTGCCTGCGATTGTCTATTGGTTGATGGGGTCATTCTCGACGGCGACATGGGCGCGGCTGGGACTGGCTGTGCCCGGTATGGCGCTGGGACTGGCGCTGGTATGGTCGCTGCGCTACCGGCTGAACCTGCTGGCGCTGGAGGAGGCAGAGGCGCGTTCCTTGGGTGTGAA
This sequence comes from Roseinatronobacter sp. NSM, assembly GCF_052379845.1. Taxonomy (NCBI): domain Bacteria; kingdom Pseudomonadati; phylum Pseudomonadota; class Alphaproteobacteria; order Rhodobacterales; family Paracoccaceae; genus Roseinatronobacter; species Roseinatronobacter sp. NSM. Next base: position 50,683 of record NZ_JBQTCF010000028.1, read on the forward strand.
CCCTGACCGCGAACGCTGGTTCATCTTCATTGCCGCCACGATGATGACCGGCACATCTGTTGCCGTGGCGGGCGTGATCGGCTGGATTGGCCTTGTGGTGCCCCATGCCGCGCGCCTGATCGTGGGCGAGGATCACCGCCGCCTTATCCCCGCATCGGCGCTGTTGGGCGCGGCCTATCTGGTGCTGATCGACACGCTGGCACGCACGCTGACAGCCGCAGAAATACCGCTGGGCGTGTTGACTGCGCTGATTGGTGCGCCGGTCTTTGCGGTGCTGTTGCGCCAGCATTTCAAACGCGCGTGGCACGCATGATCGGGGTGTCGGACGCAAGCCTGCGCTTTGGTGCAATGCGGGTATTCGCGGGGCTGTCGATTGACGTGCCGCGGGGGCGCACGACCGCCATTCTGGGGCCGAACGGGCGGGGCAAGACAACTTTGTTGCGCAGTATTCTGGGATTTCAACCACTGGATGAGGGTCGCCGCCACGCACCCGCCATTGTGGGCTATGTGCCCCAGCATGGCGCATCACAGGCGAAGCTGTCTGGGCTGGATGTAGTGACAATGGGCCGCGCGGCACGGCTGGGCCTGTTTGGCCAGCCCGGACCAGATGATACAAAAGCCGCGCATGCGGCACTGGTGCAGGTGGGCGCGTGTTCGCTGTCGGATCTGCGCTATGATCGTATGTCGGGCGGGCAACGCCAGATGATCCTGATTGCCCGCGCGCTGGCCACCGGGTCCGACGCGCTGGTGCTGGATGAACCGACATCCGCGCTGGATCTGGGCAATCAGGCGCGCACGCTTGCGCTGGTTTCCACCCTGAACCGCGCGCGCGACCGGGCAATTCTGTTCACCACACATGACCCCAACCACGCGCTGGCCGTGGCCGATGATGTGGTGCTGATGATGCCGGGCGGCGCCGTGGTGCAGGGGCCGGTCGCGCAGATGATCACCCCTGATCTGATGGCCGAGCTTTACGGCGTTCCCATGCATTGGGTGCGCCCTGACGGACCCCAAGGGCGCATTGCAATGCTGCCCGAATTCACTGGAAAGGACGCCCTATGCGCGTGATCTGGCTGCATTCTGGCCATGGCCAGCCCCCCGAACCCGTAAGACAGGCCGAAGCGGCCGGACATGTGACAATCATTGCGCAAACCGACCTGACGGAAGCTGCGCTGCTGGCGCATCGCGGTTTGATCACCGGAATGCTGCTTGATCAGGATGCCATGATGACCCAGCGCCCTGCGCTGGCCCGTTTTCTGGATGCAGGCGGGCGCTGGGTGTTCAATGGCCATCTGGTCCGCCCGCTGGTCGCAGGTTTGCAACCCTACCAACCCATCCCCGCGCCCAAACGCGCCGATTTCACGCTGACCGCGCGGGTGACGCATCCGGTCTTTGCGGGTATTCAGGTGAAAGAGCTGGAAGCCAACAAGGGTGTTGCGGGCTTCTACGGGCGCGGGGCCAATCCGCCCCCCTCGGGCGCGGTGGTGTTGAACACGCTTGGCGAGACTGTGCCGGTCGACTGGGTCTGGCACCGGCCCGACGGAGGCGCGATTTTCAGCCATGCAGGCAATGATCTGGCGCAGATCGCCACGATGCACAAGATTGGCGCGCGGGTCTGGTCCAACCTGATCGATTGGGCGGGGGGCGGTGCGTGCGTTTCAGATACCGACCCGCGCGTGACCACACCTCCTGATGCGCGCGCCTTCACCACGCCCGCGCGCCCGCGCGATACCGGCGATGCCCCGCGCCTGATTGCCACGAATGCGGGCACTTACTACCAGATCCAGACGCTTGAAGGGCCGCGCTACCGCGACCGTTTTGATCTGGTGATCGCACCCGAACAGATTGGCGCAACCCTGTTGCCGGAAGATGTGCTGTTTGTGACCTGCCGCACCCCGCCGCAACGCATGATCGCACAGCGCGCGCTGCTGGCCGCACATTTGGCGGCAGGGGGCACCATCATTGCGATGGGCGAAAGCCGCAGTGATTTGTGGCTGCCGCATGTGGCCTTCACCCCCACAGATACGAATTGGTGGTGGTGGCTGACCCCAGGGGCAAGCTTGGGCGTGCAAATCGCATCAGCACATCCGCTGCTGGACACCATGACCGATGCCGATGTGACATGGCATCTGCACGGGTATTTCGACCCGCCCGCAGGCGCGCAGGTTATGGTGCGCGATGGCGCGGGCCGCCCTATTGCCTATGACGACCGCACCAGCACGCCGGGGCGCATGATCATCACCTCGCTAGACCCGTGTTATCATCACGGAAGCCATTTTATGCCTGCAACCACACGCTTTCTGGACCGCTTCTTGCCCGGCCTGCGCCAGCTGACCCAACAGGTGCCCGCATGACTCACGACCGTATTTCAGTAACCGAGAACGGTCAGGAAATTACCTTCGATTTCGCCACGCTTATGGCCTATCATGGTGGCGGATTCCCGGGTGGCGTTGTCCATGGGCTGAAGGCCATGCAGGCAGGGTTCGCAGCACTTGGAACCGGCCCGCTGCCAAGGCGGGATATTCATGTGCTGACGGCCTTCAGCGGTCCCGGTGGCCGCGATGCGGTGGAATGCGTGACCCGCGCGCTGACCGACGGACGGTATCATGTGGACCGCGCATTGGGGGGCAAGGATGTCAACAGCGACCCGCCCGGCCCATATCTGTGGCGCTTCCGGCTGGGCCCGAACGAGGTTGAGGTCACGATCCGCCCCGGTCATGTCCTTCCGGAATTCGTGTCCCTTGGTGCGATGCAAGCGCGCAGCGAGGCGCAGAATGCAAGGCTGGATCAGTTAAAACACGAAATGGCGAAACGACTGCTGCCGCTTCGCGCTGACGAAATCTATCAGGTGCGCGGCCTGTAAGTCTGAATATCGGTGACGACTGGATTTTGCGCGCAGCCTGAACGGCCGCATTAAGATTTGATGTCCGCCAGACTGACGGTCGACCGCTTTGGGCCGGGCACGTCGAGCCGTAGGTCGCCTTCACAAGGGGCGGAAAACGGACTGTCAAGTTGTGACGATGCATGTGCCGCGTGTAGCCGAACCAGCCGGTCAATGTACCTGCTGGATCCGGCCATAAGGCCCGTGAAGCGGGATCTGAAAATTCATATTCGATCGGAAATACGAAGCTATGCGCAAGAAACCGGCTATCCGGTGCGTTGACCTCCCTGTCTCGCCATACTTCAGTTCGGCTCTTATCTTATGTCCTGCGCGAGCCGATCTTCGAGAGATCTGCCAAGTTGCATGGCGAAGCGGAAACTGGCCACGGGGAGCGAGCGCCCCCGCTGCTGGCCAAGAAGCAGGACGCCTGGTGCCACATCGCGTTCCGATATCTGACGAATGACCAGACCGCGCTGACGCTGCGGATCAAGGCCGATGGGAATTTGAAATCCGATTGTCTGTTCAGTCTGAACATAATGGCGGATCAACTCGAAAGACTCCGTCTCGACCACAGGGCTAACCTGCCGACCTATGCTTTTGGCGGCGCCGTCCAGCAAAAACCTCACGCCATATTCAGCCGACGGGGCGATATGGGGGTGGTTCAGGCAATCCCTTAGCCGCAGGTCAGGTTTCTGTGCCAAAGGGTGATCCGCTGCCATGACTGCGCAAACAGGTTGCGGGCAGCGGGCGACGATCTCGAAATCAACCATCACAACAGGCTCGAATACCAGCGCCAAGTCGCAATTGAACGCGGCAAGCTCCGCTTCTGCGCGCGAACGGTCGCGCACAATGACGCTGAACGTCACGCCGGGGTGCTCGCGTCGGTAGCGTGAAATCTGTTCGGGCAGAAAGTAGGGCAACAGCGCTTGCGAACATGCGATGCTGACATGGCCCCTGCGCACACCAGAAAGGTCGGCCACCTGGCTTTGCACTCGCGCCATATCGGAACGCTGTGCGCGATAATGCTGCAGGATCAGTTCGCCGGCGGGGTTCAATCGTACGCCACGCGCAAGCCGTTCAAAAATCTGTCCGCCGAATTCGTCTTCGAACCGCGAAATGCGGCGGTTCAGGGCTGATGCTGTGAGGCCTGCATCCTCTGCTGCTTTTCGGATAGAGCCCGCGCGCGCCACCGCTTCAATAAGGCGAAAGGTCTCCATATGGCGCATTTTGAAGCATCCAATCAGTTGATCATTTTTTGCATCACTCCTGTGAAAACATAGCATTTCTGGAACAGGCCTGAAAGCGTTACCGTGACCTTACCGCATATCTCTGCGACAAGAATCATCAGGAGCTTGCCATGTCCTCTCTCAACCGCCGCACCTTCCTTGCTTCCGCTGCCGGGGCTGGGATGCTGCCTTTCCTGCGCGTTCTGCCCGCCTCTGCCCAAACCCGCGATACGCTGGTCACCGTCTTTGGACAGACCATCAACAGCCTTGACTTGCACCGCGTTGGCACGAACCGCGCCAGTTATCAGGTTGCGATCAACTGCTATGACCGGCTTGTGGGTTTCGGGGCCAAGCAACTGCCCACGGGCGAGATGTCGTATGATTATGACGTGATCGTCCCCGAACTGGCCGAAAGCTGGATCGTGTCCGCGGATGGTCTGACGATCACCTTCAAGTTGAAACCCAATGCCACATTCTGGGATGGCAGCAAGGTGACAGCGGAAGACGTGAAATGGTCGCTTGACCGCGCGGTGCTGGCCGGCGGCTTTCCAACCACGCAGATGGCCGCTGGTGGCTTTTTCCGTGCCGATCAGTTCGAAGTGGTGGATGAAGAAACCATCAATGTGAAACTGGACTATCCGTCGAAACTGGCGCTCCCGAACCTTGCTGTGCCGGTGCCCTTCATCATAAACTCCAAAGTGGCCAAGGCAAATGCGACGGATACTGACCCTTGGGCAATGGAATACCTGCATACCAATCCTGCCGGATCAGGCGCTTACAAAGTTGCACGCTGGGACCAGGGACAGCAACTGGTCTATGAACGCAATGACAACTGGATCGGCGGCGATCTGCCCGCGATCCAGCGTGTAATCGTGCGCGAAGTGCCATCCGCCGCGACCCGCCGCGCGCTGGTGGAACGAGGCGATGTGCAGATCAGCTTCGACATTCCCGACCGTGATGCATCGGAACTGGCCGAGAAGCTGACGGTCCATTCCACACCGGTTGAAAACTGCATCCATGCCCTGTGCCTGAACAGCAAATTCGCGCCGTTTCAAGATGCCGATGTTCGCAAGGCCGTCGCCTATGCCACGCCCTATGAGGCGATTTTCGAGGCTGCTGCCTATGGTCGCGGGGCGAAACTCTGGGGTGGCGAGGCAGAGATCACCGATACCGCATGGCCCCGCGCATTTCCGTACAGCACCAATCTGGAACTGGCACGCGAGCATATGGCGAAATCCGGTTTTGCTGACGGCTTCGATGTGACGCTGTCCATCAGCCTTGATCTGGTCAGTTGGATGGAACCTGCCGCGCTTTTAATTCAGGAAGCGATGAAAGAGATTGGCATCAACGTGATCGTGGATCGTATTCCGGGGGCAAACTGGCGCACGGTCGCGCTGGTCGACAAGACGCTGGACATGCATCTGGAAAACTTCGGTGGCTGGCTGAACACGCCCTGCTACTACTTTTTCTGGGCCTATCAGAAAGACCGGCTGTTCAACTCGTCTGCCTATGACAACCCGGTGGTGCATGACCTGACCGAGCAGACGTTGCACATGCCGATGGATGACCCGGAATATGCAGGGCTGATCAAGCAGATGTTCGAGATCGTGATCGAGGATCTGCCGCGCATTCCGCTCTATCAACCTGCGCTGAACGTGGCGATGAATGGGGCGGATGGCTATGAGTTCTGGTTTCACCGCCAGTTGGACGTGCGTCCGCTGACCGGCGCGGGAGGATAAGCCGATGGCGAACCGGTGGCTTCCGATCCTCTGGCGGCTGATCCAGACCATTCCGGTGGTCATCGGGGTCGTCATCATCAGCTTCGTTCTGACGCGTGCATTGCCGGGCGATCCGGCTGTGCAATTCGCAGGCCAAATGGCCACCGCGGAAAGCATTGAACAGGTCCGCGTGGCGCTGGGGCTGGACAAATCTCTGCCGCAGCAATTCCTGATCTATTGCAAGGCGCTGCTGCAAGGGGATCTTGGCCAGTCGATTGCCACGGGGCGGCCAGTTTTGACGGACCTGTCCACCCGACTGCCCGCATCCTTGGAACTGACCCTGACAGCTTTGATATTGTCGTGCCTGATCGCCATTCCTTTGGGCGTTGTGGCGGCTGTGCGGCAGGGGTCGTGGATTGACCATTTGTGCCGCGTGCTGGTCACGGCAGGTGTGTCATTGCCCACCTTCTTTACCGGTATCTTGCTGATCTATGTGTTCTACTATTTGCTAGGCTGGGCACCGTCACCGCTGGGGCGGCTGGATTTCGTCTATTTCGACCCGCCGCGAGTTACAGGGCTTTTCCTCATCGACTCTCTGCTCGACGGGGATCTGCGCACTTTCATTGGCGCCGCAAAGCAACTCGCCTTACCCGCGATTACCCTTGCGTTGTTCACCTTGGCCCCGATTGCACGGATGACCCGCGCAGCCATGCTGACCGCGCTGTCCTCGGACTATATCCGCACCGCCCGCGCGGCGGGCCTGACACCCATGCGCGTGCTTTTTGGCTACGCGTTCCGCAACGCGCTGCTGCCGGTCGTGACCACGCTGGGCATGGTGTTTTCCTTCGTGCTGGGCGCGAATGTGCTGGTGGAAAAGGTCTTTGCCTGGCCCGGCATCGGGTCTTACGCGGTCGAGGCGCTGGTGCAGTCCGACTATGCCGCCGTGCAGGGCTTCGTGCTGGCCATGGCGCTTCTTTTCGTGCTGATCAACCTCATCATCGACCTCAGCTACACGCTGATCGATCCGCGCATCGGGTTTTCTGCCAAATGACCGATATAACCCCCAATCAGACGAGCAACGGAATGCTGGCCCATCTGGGCCACGTGATGAAGGAGAACCCGGTCACGGCCCTGTCCTTCGGCCTGTTTGCCTTTTTCGTGCTGCAAGCGTTTTTCGGGCATCTGCTGGTGCCTTACGACCCGCTGGCCACGAATTCCGTGCGCGCGTTGGAAGCGCCTTCGGGTGACCATTGGTTCGGCACGGACCAGTTGGGCCGCGACGTGTTCAGCCGGGTCATCGTCGCCACGCGGCTTGACCTGACCATTTCGGTGCTGGCGGTGGCAATTTCCTTTGTCATCGGTTCGGTGCTGGGCGCAGTCGCAGGCTACTGGGGCGGCTGGCTGGATTCGGTGTTGAACCGCATTCTGGACACGATCATGGCTTTTCCGCTGTTCGTCTTGGCCATGGGGATCGTTGCAGCCCTTGGCAACACGGTGGAAAACATCATCTATGCCACCGCGATCATCAACATTCCCTTCTACGCCCGCGTGGTCCGGGCAGAGGTGAATATCCGCCGCGAAGCTGGCTTTGCCTTGGCCGCGCGCCTGTCGGGCAACGGGCATTTTCGCACGCTCGCGTTCCACATCTTCCCGAATGCCTTGCCGCCGATGATGGTGCAGGTCTCGCTCAACATGGGTTGGGCAATCCTGAACGCGGCGGGGCTGTCCTTTGTCGGCCTCGGCGTGCGCCCGCCAACGCCGGAATGGGGGATCATGGTCGCCGAGGGCGCGAATTACATCATCTCGGGCCATTGGTGGGTCGCGCTCTTTCCGGGGCTGTGGCTGATGCTGGCGGTCTTTACCTTCAACCTGATGGGCGACGGTCTGCGCGACCTTGTCGACCCACGTAGAAGGACCTGAGCCATGTTGTCTGTCAAAGACCTGTCAGTCGCGTTCAAAACCCGTAAAGGGCAGGTGGACGCGGTGCGCGGCATTTCATTCGACCTCGCCCCTGGCGAAACCCTTGGGATTGTGGGCGAAAGTGGGTCCGGCAAGTCAGTGACCAGCTATGCGCTTATGCGCATTCTGGATGCGGGCGGGCGGATCAGCGCGGGTGACGTGACATGGAACGGCACCGATCTGCGCGCGGCGTCCGAAGCGGCCATGCGCCAAGTGCGCGGGCGCGAGGTTTCGATGATCTTCCAGAACCCGCGGGCCGCACTCAACCCCATCCGCAAGGTGGGGCACCAAATAGAAGATGTGCTGCGCCAACATGGCCGCGCCACGCGCAGCAACGCGCAGGCCAAGGCGATCGAAGCCCTTGAGGCCGTCAAAATCCGCAATGCTGCCGAACGCTACCACGCCTATCCGTTCGAATTGTCCGGTGGCATGTGTCAGCGGATTGTCATTGCCATCGCCCTTGCCTGCGACCCGAAACTGATGATCGCAGATGAACCGACCACGGGTCTGGATATCACCACACAAAAAGCCGTCATGGACCTGATGCGCGATCTGATCCGCGAGCGCGGCATGTCATCCATTGTCATTACCCACGATCTGGGGCTGGCTGCGGAATATTGCGACCGGCTTGCCGTCATGAAAGATGGCCAGATTGTCGAGGCCGGGCCGTCCGCTGCGCTCTTCGCAAACCCGAAACACGCCTATACCCGCAAGCTGGTTGATGCCACGCCGCGCCCCGGCGTAGCCATCCGCGACCTGCTGCCGCCGGACCTACGCACACCCGATCTGCCGCACAAGGTCGGCACCCGCGCGCTGCTGGAAGTGGTTGATCTGGTAAAGACCTATCCGGGCAAATCGGGGCCTGTCCACGCGGTCAAAGGCATCAGCTTCACCATCCGAGAGGGGCAATCTGTCGGTCTGGTCGGCGAATCCGGCTGCGGGAAATCCACCACCTCGTCCATGTTGGTGCGGCTGCTGGACCCGACATCGGGCGCAATCGTGTTTGACGGGCACGAAATCGGGGGCATCGCGGCGGAACGCTTTTTGCGTGACCTACGCCGCGGACAGATACAGATGGTGTTTCAGGACGCAACCGACAGTCTGAACCCGCGCCACAACGCCTATGACAGCATCGCCGAACCATTGCGACGACTGGCCAAGATGCGCGGGGCGACACTGCGCACGCGCGTCGAGGAACTGGCGCATTTGACTGGTTTGCCCGAACATCTGCTGACCCGCTATCCACATCAGCTTTCGGGTGGACAAAAGGCGCGGGTCGGAATTGCGCGCGCGATAGCCCTCGACCCGAAATTCCTCATCCTCGATGAACCCACTGCCGCGCTCGATGTGTCCATTCAGGCTGTAGTCCTGAACCTGTTGGCCGACCTGCGCGCACGTTTGGGCATGACCTATCTGTTTGTCAGCCATGACCTGAACGTGGTCCGGTTGCTGTGCGACCATGTGATCGTCATGCAGGACGGCCAGATCGTGGAACAAGGTCCGACCCAAACGGTCATGGATAGCCCCCAGCACCCCTATACCCGCGATCTGCTGCATTCTGCGCCCAGACCACCAGTGGCGCTAGACCCCGCTCTTGCCTCTGCCAAAGCTGCAGAATGAATAAAGGAAATATGATGCGTTTGTTGCCGAGCCCGATCACTTTGACTGACCTGCAAGCTGCCTATGCCACGGGCGCTTCTGTTTTTGATGTGCTGCAACATGTGTTCGCGCGCATTGCCGAGATAAATGATCCGGGGATATTTCTGCATCTGGCCGATATGCCAGACTTGGAAAGCCACATCACAGCATTGGGCCAATATGACGCTGCGCGCCCGCTTTGGGGGGTTCCTTTTGTTGTCAAGGATAACATCGATGTAGCGGGCATGCCGACGACTGCGGCTTGCCCAGCCTGGACCTATATGCCGGACCGCGACGCCTTTGCCATCGCCCAATTGCGCGCGGCAGGCGCTATTCCCATTGGCAAAACCAACCTTGACCAGTTTGCCACCGGCCTAGTTGGCACACGCACGCCTTGGCCTGTGCCGCGCAATGCGCTGGACGCAGACATCGTGCCGGGCGGGTCATCATCGGGGTCGGCCGTTGCCGTGGGTCATGGGTTCGTGCCCTTCGCGCTTGGCACGGATACTGCCGGCTCGGGTCGCGTGCCGGCGGCGCTCAATGGGATCGTCGGGCTGAAACCGAGCCTTGGAATGATTTCGGCCAGCGGTGTTGTGCCCGCATGCCGGACGCTGGACACCATCTCGATTTTCGCGCGCAACGTGCCCGATGCCTATGCGGTTTTGCGGGTGATTGCGGAATATGATCCCGCTGATCCCTATGCGCGCGACATTCCCGCTGAGGCGCTGCGTCCTGCACCGCCTGTTATCCGCGTCGGCGTGCCGGATCATGCGACGCGCAAGTTCTTTGGCGACACGTTGCAGGCGGCCACGTTCGAGCGTGATCTGGACGCACTGCGCCAGCGCGGTGCGCAGATTGTCGAACTGGACTTCACGCCATTTTATGATGTGGCCAACATGCTCTATGAAGGAGCGTGGGTCGCCGAACGCCATTCAGTGATCGAAGATCTGTTGTCCAAAACCCCTGATACGATCCATCCCGTCACCCGAACCGTCATTGGCAAAGCCGACGGGCTGAGCGCCACTGACGCCTTTCGCGGCCTATACAGGCTTGCCGAGTTGCACCGCATCTGCGCCCCCATGATCGCCTCGGTCGACATGCTTTCGGTCCCGACCATTCCGACATTCTACACCTGTGCCGATCTGGAAACAGATCCAATCGGACCCAATTCCAATCTGGGCACATATACCAACTTCGTGAACCTGCTTGATCTATGCGCTTTGGCTATTCCTACAGCGCCGCGTGCAGACGGACGTCCGGGCAGCCTTACCTTGATCGCGCCTAAGGGAATGGACGGTAAACTGGCGGCTGAGGCGATATTCCTTGATGGCCAAAGCATCCTCCCTTCCACCCTGCCCAATGACGAAATCGCCATCGCGGTCTGTGGCGCGCATATGTCTGGTCTGCCCCTGAACCACCAATTGACCGGTCTGGGTGGGAGATTTCTGAAAGCGACGGCAACCGCGCCATATTACAGTTTGCACGCGCTCGCCGGTGGCCCACCTGCACGGCCCGGACTGGTGCGTGCAGAAACAGGCGGGGCAAGTATCGCACTGGAGGTCTGGTCGCTGCCAAAAGCCGCCTTAGGCCAACTTATGTGCCAGATACCTGCCCCCCTCGGCCTTGGAAGCATTGAACTTGCAGACGGCGCGCGCGTGACAGGGTTCCTATGCGAGGCAGCAGGAACGATCGGGTCGCTCGATATCACGGCTGCCGGTGGATGGCGTCAATACCTGTCACATGGTGTCGCAGCTCAATAGGTTGAATTGGAAGAGTACGCTTTTGACACGATCCTCGTCGCTGCGTTGTAAATCAGACGGCTGATGCACAGCACATCCGGAAACCTTTTTCGTATCCTGCGACATTGCGCAATGAAAAGCGTGAATGCAGCGCCAGGCTTGTTGAGGACTGGCCGCGAAGAATCGCCGCGCAGGGTTCGAGTGACCGCTTCAGTGATCCATGCGCGTCGGGCCGACCGGCAGCAAAGGGCCA
>NZ_JBQTCF010000029.1:0-60209 GCF_052379845.1 Roseinatronobacter sp. NSM
CTCGAAAACGCTTCCCAATCTTGAGAAATCAGCTTTAGAAGCTGCCCGCAGCAACTCCTCACAGACGCTTTGCCCGTCAGGTTTTGGCAGCAGTTGAACACAGACGACAGGTAAGCCCATGACACCTAGACTGCCTAAGCAAGCGGAATTTCGTGCTTTTTCGCTTTGGCCCTTATATGTTTTGTGCCGATGAGTGCCGCCAACGACACGAACACGCTACAAATGCACGCAAAAGGACGCTTGAAATGGCCGAGATCGGGCTTGTAACACCGCTTGTCGATGATATGCAGATAACCGCCGCGTCCTTTATCGTAACAGTTTATGGCGATGTCGTTGTGCCGCGTGGCGAGGTGCTGTGGATGGGCAGCCTGATAGAGATCTGCAACCGCATCGGGATCCGTGAAAACCTTGTCCGTACGGCGGTTTCACGCCTGGTGGTGGCAGGGCGTTTGCAGGGCGAACGACAGGGCAGGCGCAGCTTTTACCGCTTGGCACCAACTGCGCGAGCCGAATTTGCACAAGCTACGGCGCGCCTTTACACACATGGTGCACGCCCTGTTGGTTGGCAGTTGCTTTCGGTAGACGAGCTACCGGATGAAACACGGCGGCAATTTCATATGGCGCAGGTCGGCGGCGGGTGCTGGCTGGCCCCTGATTGGGGCCAGATGCCTGATGGCGCGCGTCTGATTATGCGCGTGCCCGATTCTCAGCCCGACGCCATGCCCGGCATAGCGGCATTTTGGGAACTGAAACCACTGCAAGATAGATATGACACATTTTTGGCACGGTTTCTGCCTGTCGCAAACGCGCTTGAACAAGGTCATACCCTTGCCCCTGCGGATGCCCTGACGCTGCGGTTATTGCTGGTCCATAGCTATCGCGCTGCGGTGTTGCGTGATCCGTTCCTGCCGGCGTCGCTATTGCCACAGGATTGGTCAGGCACGCGCGCGCGCGAATTGTTCCGCGATTTATACTTGGCGCTGACCCCTGCCGCTGAACTGGACATCGCTACGATGCTGGATTCTTCGGGCTTCCTTCCTGCATCAACGCCAGAAAGCATGCAACAAATTAACAGGTTACGCTGATTCCAAACGATTAACCCAAAAGCATTATCGCAAACATTACAGAAATTTCAAAAATACCTTTGAACTGTAATGTATTCGATGTTATACCATTCCTATGGTTACGGCGCTGCAACGCATCCGCAACCGGAGGAAGATTCGGGGGAATTCGGGAATGCAGGACGCGTTTATCTGCGATGCAGTTCGCACGCCAATTGGCCGTTATGGCGGGGCACTATCTACAGTACGCGCGGATGATCTGGCAGCGGTGCCACTGGCCGCGCTGATGAACCGCAATCCTGGTGTGGATTGGTCGGCGGTCGATGATCTGATCTTCGGTTGTGCCAATCAGGCGGGCGAGGATAATCGCAATGTGGGCCGGATGGCCGTGCTTCTGGCGGGAATGCCTGTCGATGTTCCGGGCACCACAATCAATCGTTTATGCGGGTCGGGCATGGATGCCGTTGGCATGGCGGCCCGCGCGATCAAGGCTGGTGATTGTGATTTCGTTCTGGCCGGTGGTGTCGAGAGCATGAGCCGCGCGCCCTTTGTGATGCCAAAAGCTGAAACCGCATTTTCGCGGACAAATGCGATTTACGACACCACCATCGGTTGGCGGTTCGTGAACCCCGTGATGAAAGCGCGGTTTGGTGTGGATAGCATGCCGCAAACTGCTGATAACGTGGCAAGCGATTACACAATCAGCCGCGAAGATCAGGACGCATTCGCAGCCCGTAGTCAGGCCCGATGGGCGGCAGCCCAACAGGCCGGACTTTTTGCAGATGAAATTGTCCCTGTCACGATCGCCCGCAAAAAGGGGGATCCACTGATCGTGGATACTGATGAACACCCCCGGCCCGGCACATCTGCAGAACAACTGGCCAAATTGCGCGGCGTGAACGGCCCTGATCTAAGCGTGACCGCAGGGAATGCATCGGGTGTCAATGATGGCGCTTGCGCTCTGGCAATCCTGTCGGGCCGCGCAGCACAGGCGCATGGCCTGACGCCCAAGGCGCGTATTGTTGCAATGGCCGCCGCCGGTGTGGCCCCGCGCATAATGGGGATCGGCCCGTCGCCCGCCGCCAGCAAGGTTCTGGCCCGCGCGGGGCTGACGATCGACCAGATGGACGTCATCGAACTGAACGAAGCATTCGCCGCGCAGGCGCTGGCCACATTGCGCGAATTGGGCCTGCCCGATGACGCGCCCCATGTAAACCCGAATGGCGGCGCGATTGCGCTGGGGCATCCCTTGGGCATGTCCGGCGCGCGCTTGGTCACCACGGCTATGTATCAGCTACACCGCACCGGTGGCCGTTACGCGCTTTGCACAATGTGCATCGGCGTGGGTCAGGGCATCGCACTTATCATTGAACGAGTCTGAAAGGAAAACTTGCCATGTATGCACAGCTTGTAAAATCCGAAGGCGCCAAATCCCGCGAACAGATGTCGCCCGAGGAAATCGCATTTCAGGACCGTATCGACCGGAATGAAAAAATCGAACCCAAGGAATGGATGCCCGAAGGCTATCGTAAAACGCTGATCCGCCAGATCGGTCAGCATGCGCATTCTGAAATCGTGGGTCAATTGCCCGAAGGCAATTGGATCACCCGCGCACCGACACTGGAACGCAAGGCGATCCTGCTGGCCAAGGTTCAGGATGAGGCGGGACATGGCCTCTACCTCTACTCTGCCGCCGAAACATTGGGCGTCAGCCGTGATGAATTGCTGGAAGGGCTTCATTCCGGTCGAATGAAATATTCCAGCATTTTTAATTATCCAACCCTGACTTGGGCCGATATGGGCGCAGTTGGCTGGCTGGTTGATGGGGCCGCGATTATGAATCAAGTGCCGCTGCAACGTACCAGCTATGGCCCCTATAGCCGCGCGATGATCCGGATCTGCAAAGAGGAATCGTTTCATCAGCGGCAGGGCTATGACATCATGATGAAGATGTGCGCGGGCACGCCTGAACAAAAAGCCATGGCGCAGGATGCGCTGAACCGCTTCTGGTATCCGTCGCTGATGATGTTTGGACCTTCGGACAAAGACTCTGTCCATTCCGCGCAATCAATGGCGTGGAAGATCAAAATGAACACCAATGATGAATTGCGCCAGAAGTTTGTGGATCAGACCGTTCCACAAGCCGAGTATCTGGGCCTGAGCATTCCCGACGAAAACCTGAAATGGAATGAAGAAAAAGGCGGCTATGATTTCAGCGAACCCGATTGGTCGGAATTCTTTGCTGTGATCGCGGGCAACGGCCCATGCAACGCAGAGCGTCTGGGCGCACGCGTCAAGGCATGGGAAGACGGCGCGTGGTATCGTGACGGCCTGATGGCGCATGCCCAAAAAGCCGAGGCACGTCGCCGCAGCGCGCGGATTGCTGCTGAATAAATATCCAATGATCCTTGGGTGGGGGCATGCGCCGCCCACCCCAGCCAGACCTATGAAATGGGAGGAAGGGCATTATGTCCAGCGAATGGCCCCTTTGGGAAATCTTTATCCGTGGCCAACATGGCCTGAACCATCGCCATGTTGGCAGCCTGCACGCACCTGATGCAGAAATGGCGATCAACAATGCCCGCGATGTTTACACCCGCCGGAACGAGGGCGTGTCGATCTGGGTTGTGCCGTCCAATATGATCACGGCATCCTCGCCATCACAGAAGGGGCCCTTGTTCGAGCCGTCAAATGCCAAAGTGTACCGCCATCCGACATTTTTCGACATTCCTGAAGAAGTGGGGCATATGTGATGCCGTCGCTACCGGATGTGATGACCCCCGATGTCGAAAAACTGGCCGCCGATCAGGCCGACGCGCGGGACAAATCCGACGCCGCACCCGCGGTTATGCCCCATCGCGATGCGCTGTTTGAATGGCTGCTGCGCACAGGCGATAATGCCCTGATCCTGGGCCACCGTGTATCCGAGTGGTGTGGTCTGGCCCCTGTTCTGGAAGAAGATATTGCGCTGGCAAATCAGGCGCTGGATCTGATTGGCCAATGCCAGCTATGGCTGGAATACGCAGGTGAGATCGAAGGTGCGGGCCGCACCGCTGACAATCTCGCCTATCTGCGCGATGCTGGTGCGTTTCGCAACCTCCTGCTGGTCGAGCGCCCCAATGGTGATTTTGGCAACACTTTGATGCGGCAATTCCTGTTTGATGTGTTCCATCTGGAACTCCTGACCGCCGCGCGCGATTCCGGCGATGCGCGCGTCGCTGAAATCGCGGCCAAGGCATGGAAGGAAGCCGCCTATCATCTGGAACGGTCTGCCGATCTGGTGGTGCGTTTGGGTGACGGCACTGCCGAGAGCCACGAGCGGATGCAAAACGCGCTGAACGGTCTGTGGTCCTATACTGGTGAAATGTTCACTGATGACCTGCATGATGTGGCCTTGGCGGATGCGGGCATTGTGCCTCTGCCGTCCAGTCTGCGCGCACCATGGGAGCGGACCGTTGCACAAGTGCTGGAGGAAGCCACGCTAAAGCATCCTGGCGCTGTCTGGCAACAGGGCGTCAGTGGGATGGGCGGCGGGAAACGCGGCGTGCATAGCGAACATCTGGGGTTCATTCTGGCCCAGATGCAGTTTTTGCAACGCGCCTATCCCGGTGCGCGCTGGTAACATCATGCAAACGCGACCCAATACCGCGCAGGTCTGGGATTGGCTGGCAGAAGTCCCAGACCCTGAAATCCCTGCGATTTCGCTGACCGATCTGGGCATCATCCGCGATGTCGCATGGCAGGGTGACACGCTGGTTGTGACGGTAACGCCCACCTATTCGGGCTGTCCCGCGACCGGCGTGATCAATCTGGATATCGAAACCGCCCTGCGCAACCATGGCATTGAAAAGCTGGAACTGAAACGCCAGTTATCGCCGCCATGGACAACAGACTGGATCACGGATGTGGGGCGCGAAAAGCTGCGCGCCTATGGCATCGCGCCGCCTGTTGACGGAACGGCAGCCGACGGTCAACTGGCGGGTCGGATCTCGCGTTTGGCGGGCAATTCCAATCTGGTAATCGCATGCCCGCGCTGCGGATCGAATGCGACTGAAAAGGTCAGTCAATTCGGTTCGACCCCGTGCAAGGCCAGCTATCGCTGCACGGACTGCCTTGAACCCTTCGACTATTTCAAATGCATCTAGGCATGCAAAGGACACCCGCAATGGCACGATTTCACCCCCTGACAGTTACAGAAGTGCGACGCGAAACACGCGATGCTGTGGTCGTTACTCTGGCCCCGCGCGAGGAAGACAGCGCCCTTTTTGATTTCATCCAAGGGCAGTATCTGACATTCCGCCGTGATTTTGACGGTGAAGAATTGCGCCGCAGCTATTCTATTTGCGCCGGCAAGGACGAGGGATTTTTGCGTGTTGGAATAAAGCGTGTCGATGGCGGAGCATTTTCCACATGGGCCAATGAAAATTTGGCCCCGGGGGACCAGATTGATGCGATGCCGCCCATGGGCCGTTTCTTCACACCGCTGAATGCCGATTCCGCACGTCATTATCTGGGATTTGCAGGTGGGTCGGGTATCACGCCGGTATTGTCGATTATCAAGACCGTTCTGACCCGCGAACCCAAATCGCGGTTCACGCTGGTCTATGCCAACCGCCAGATCAACACCATCATGTTTCGTGAAGAACTGGAGGATTTGAAAAACACATATCTGGGTCGGTTATCTGTTATTCATGTGCTTGAACAGGAAGGACAGGAAATCGATCTGTTCACGGGCCGTATTGACGCTGATAAAATGGCGCATCTGTTCAGCGGCTGGATTGATCCTGCATCAGTCGATACCGCCTATATTTGTGGCCCCGAACCCATGATGCTGACAATCGCGGCCTCTCTGCGCGAACATGGGCTGAGCGATGAGCAGATCAAATTTGAACTCTTTGCCAGCAGTCAGCCGGGCCGCGCCAAAGCGCGCGCTGTGTCTGCTATGGCAATCCCCGAAGGCGCAGGCGTGCAGGCCACAGTTACGCTTGATGGCACGACCCGCAATCTGACTTTGCCGCGCGAGGGGCAATCCATTCTCGAGGCCGCACTGGCGGCCGACATGGATGCCCCCTATTCATGCAAGGCTGGCGTCTGCTCTACCTGCCGCTGCAAAGTGTTGGAGGGCGAGGTGGAAATGGCCATCAACCACGCCCTTGAAGATTACGAAGTGCGCGCAGGCTATGTTTTGTCATGTCAGGCCTTCCCAATCAGTCAGAAAGTGGTGGTCAGCTATGACGAATGATACAATTCCCGTAGAGGAATATCTGGCACAGGGCGGTGTCCTGACTGCGCCCGGCAATGTCCCCCCGCGCTATCGTGGCGAGCTGTTGCGCCTGATGGGCTCATTCGTGGACAGTGAATTGGCAGCTTCTGCCGGGTTTGCCAGTGCGATAAATTGGGCGCCAGGTATAAAGGAACGGATCGCAGCCTGCCGCATCACCTTGGAAAAGGCTGATCATGCCGAACGTGTTCTGGCGGTGATGGCTGAGTTTGGCACCGCAACTGCGCGATATCAAGCTCAGCATGACTGGGCCGCGCGTGTATCGCGGGTCGATGATCTGGGCCAAGCGCGCCAATCGGGCGATATGCGCCTGTCAGTGTTTCATTACCCGATCACCGACTGGACAGATGCTGTTGTGATGAATGTGTTGCAAGGGCTGGCAACCACTGTGCAGATGACCGAGCTGTCGCAGATTTCCTATGCACCGCTTGCCGATACATTCCGCCAGATCGCCCCGCGTGAAGCACGTCATGCCGAATTGGGTCTGGAGGGCTTGGCGCGGCTGGTCGTATCCGACCCCGGTGGCGTGCGCGATAGTATCAGCTACTGGATGCCCCGCGTGGCCGCCGGTTTCGGTATGGCGCATTCACCGCGTTTCGATCTGCAGGCCCGGTTTGGTTTGCGCCGCCGCCCGAATGAGGCTTTGCGCGACGCATGGCAGAGTTTGGCCAACACCCGATTGGCCGCCTGCGGCCTCTGAACGGCCACGGCTGCAGCCCGCTAAAGCATGTCGCGCAAAAATGGGAACCGGTTTTGCGCAAAAAGACACGTGACAACATAAGGTTAGTGTGGGTCGTGTGAATGCGAATGAACGCGACACCGTCTAGAATAACAGGAATATTATGACCATGACCGCCTCACCGGCCCCGCGCCGTCTTGAAAGTCTGATTTGTGGGCGCTGGATACGCGGCGACCGCGACGGCCAGCCCCTGCTGGATGCAGCAACAGGTGAATTGGTCGCTCATATTGATGCCACTGGCATTGATATGGCGGCAGCATTGGATTGGGGGCGAAAAACCGGCGGTCTTGCCTTGCGGGCCATGTCATTTCACGACCGCGCCCTGATGCTCAAGGCGCTGGGCTTGGCGCTGATGGAACATAAGGAAGAGTTTTACACCGAAAGCTTCCGCACAGGCGCCACGCGCGCGGATGGTTGGGTTGATATCGAGGGCGGCATCGGCACGATGTTGGCCTATGCCTCCAAGGGGCGGCGCGAATTGCCCAATACCCGCGTCCTGACAGAGGGTGATGTCGAATTGCTGTCGCGCGATGACAGCTTTTCGGCACAGCACATCCTGTCGCCCTTGCGGGGTGTAGCCGTGCATATCAATGCGTATAATTTCCCTGTCTGGGGGATGCTGGAGAAAATCGCACCCACCTTGCTTGCGGGGGTACCGTGTATCGTTAAGCCAGCTTCGCAAACGGCCTATCTGACCGAACTGGTCGTGCGCCGGATAATGGATACGGGAATATTGCCTGATGGGGCGCTTCAGCTGATCTGCGGGTCAGTGGGGGATCTTCTCGATCATGTCACGGGGCAGGATGCGGTGACATTTACCGGATCGGCATGGACCGGGCGCAAATTGCGCGCCCATCGCGCAATTGTTGAAAACTCGACGCGCTTCACAATGGAGGCGGACAGCCTGAACGCATCGATACTGGGGGCCGATGCGGCGCCGGGCACGCCAGAATTCGACCTGTTTGTCAAAGAGGTTGCGCGCGAAATAACCGCAAAGGCCGGACAGAAATGCACAGCCATTCGCCGTGTCATGGCACCGGCTGGTTATATCGAACCGCTGATTGCCGCACTCAGAACCCGTCTCGAGGCGGCAACTCCCGGCTTACCCGCAGATAGCGCTACACGTCTTGGGCCGCTCGCCAGTATGGATCAACGCGAAGAGGTACGCGCGCGCATCAGCGAGTTGCAAACTGTGGCGCGTATTGTTGTGGGTGATCCTGATGTCACCCCGGACGGGTTTGACCAAGGGGCCTATCTGAACCCGGTTCTGTTGCTGGCCGATGACCCCATGAATGCAGCCGCCGTGCATGATTGCGAGGCCTTCGGTCCCGTAGCTACGCTGATACCCTATGAGGACGCAGATCAAGCGGTCGCGCTGGCCGCGATGGGCAAAGGGTCGCTGGTGTCCTCCGTATTCACGAATGATCCCGATATCGCACGGAACATGGTTCTGGGGCTGGCCCCCTATCACGGTCGTATCTTGATCGGGAACCGCGCCTCGGCCAAAAGCTCTACCGGGCATGGCTCGCCGCTGGCCGGTCTGGTGCATGGCGGGCCGGGTCGCGCTGGCGGCGGCGAGGAAATGGGCGGCATGCGCGGGGTCAAACACTATATGCAACGCACAGCGGTTCAGGGCGCGCCCGGACTGCTGTCTGCTGTCACAGGCCGCTGGATCGAGGGCGCGCCCGCGCAATCGGACATCCATCCTTTTCGCAAATCCTTGGCGGAATTGCGCATCGGTGATCAACTGGTCACAGCCAGCCGCCAGATCACGCAAGCGGATGTCGAACATTTCGCAGAATTTACCGGCGACACATTCTACGCACATATGGACAGCGAGGCCGCGCGCGCAAATCCGTTTTTCGAGGATCGCGTGGCGCATGGCTATCTGATTGCCTCATTTGCGGCGGGGCTGTTTGTCGATCCGGCCCCCGGCCCGGTTCTGGCCAATTACGGTGTTGACAACATGCGCTTTCTGACGCCGGTCTATTTTGGGGATACATTGCAAGTGCGGCTGACCTGCAAAGACATAAACCCGCGCGCAAATGCCGAACATGGTGAGGTGCGCTGGGATTGTCAGGTCTCCAACCAGAATTCCGAAATCGTAGCGCAATATGATGTTTTGACCATGGTTGCCAAAACGCAAGAGGCCGCAGAATGAGCATATGGTCATGGGATGGCATCCGCCCGGTGATCGACCCTGCCGCATTCGTTCATCCAGACGCTACAATCATTGGGGATGTAATTGTAGGGCCTGCGGTCTATGTGGGGCCGGGGGCAGTGCTGCGGGGTGATTTTGGGCGCATTATGCTGCATCGAGGCTGCAATGTGCAGGAAACCTGCGTTGTTCACAGCTTTCCTGACAAGGATGTCGTGATCGAGGAAGGCGGCCATATAGGACATGGCGCGGTGCTGCATGGCTGCCATGTGGGCCGCAATGCGATGGTGGGAATGAACGCAGTTGTCATGGATGAATGCGTGATCGGTGAAAACACCATCATTGCGGCAATGACCTTCGTCAAGGCGGGGGAAAACATTCCCGCAGGCGCGCTGGTGGTGGGGGCGCCCGCACGCGTTGTGCGGATGCTGACAGCGGATGAGATTGACTGGAAACGCCGTGGAACCGCAATTTATCAGCGCTTGGCGCTAGAAGCACGCGACCGGTTGGCACCGACAGAGGCGCTAGACGCACCAGAACCCGAACGCCCCCGTGCGCAGGCCCCACAATACAGCCCGCTGGTGCTTGAGCGGGCAGGTATCACCGCACCGATTTGATGCCTTCCAGAATCAGCGTCGTGGCGACATCGGCATAATCCTCTCGGGAGATGCGCCCCCCGTCCTTGAACCACATATAAACCCAGTTCATCATCCCGAATAAAGACATGGTGACCGGCATCAAAAGGGGACGTTCCGTCGAGTTCAGATCAGGGTTGATCTGTTCCAGCACAGCTGCAAAACGCCGCACAATCCTGCGCTCCAAAGCCGTGATCTGGGTTTTCTGTTCATCCGACAGGGCTGCAGTCGCATTCAGCTGAACCTTGTGCTCGTTGTCGGCGCCACGATAGCTTTCCAGCACGGCCCCCACCAGACGACGCAAGCGTTGGTCGGGCGCAAGATGGGGGTCATCGTCGACGTCTTCGATGACGGTATCCAACTCTTCCAGATGCGTGGTGATGATGGCAAAAATCAAGGCATCTTTGCTGGGATAGTAATGATACAGCAGCGGTTTTGACACCTGCGCGCGCGCCGCCACTTGCGCCATTGATGCTTTCTCCATGCCCTGTTCGGCAAAGACTTCGGCGGCACTGTCTAAGATAACGCGTTGTTTTTCTTCAAAATCCTGTGCGCGTGTTCGGGCCATGGTATGCTTCCTGTTGTCAGGACGAATTCAATTTACTCCGCGAAAAGGCGCATTTCTGCGCCTTTCCTCGATATAAGTGCTGCACACAGGCTTGTCACCTGCCCTGTGCCAGAGCAGCCTATTCCTTGGGTCGATTGTCGATCACCCGTTTGGCTTTGCCCTCGGAGCGAGCAATTCCTGCAGGATCGCAAACCTCGACGCGCGTCGAAACACCGACCACCGATTTGATGTGATGCGCCAGTTCCTTCGCGGATTTCGCGCGCGCGTCATCATTCGCCATATCGGGGGTGCATTCGACATGGACTGTCATGTTATCCATGCGCCCCGACCGCCCCAATTCTATCTGAAAATGCGCTGAAAGACCCGCACATTTCAGGATCTGTTCCTCGATCTGGGTTGGAAACACGTTGACACCGCGCAGAATAATCATGTCATCGCTGCGCCCGGTGATCTTTTCGATCCGGCGCATAGATCGCGCCGTTCCGGGCAAGAGGCGCGTCAGGTCGCGGGTGCGATAGCGAACCATCGGCAGCCCCTCTTTGGTCAGGGTGGTGAATACCAATTCGCCCATCTGGCCGTCGGGTAATACCTCGCCAGTGACGGGGTCTATGATTTCTGGATAGAAATGATCTTCCCAGATGTGCAGTCCGTCTTTGGTTTCAACACATTCTTGCGCCACGCCCGGTCCCATAACCTCGGACAGGCCATAGATATCTACGGCCTGCATATTGAACGCCTGTTCTATTTCCTCGCGCATGGCATTTGTCCATGGCTCGGCTCCGAAAATCCCGACCTCCAGACTGCTTTCGCGCGGATCAATCCCCTGACGACGAAATTCATCCAGAATCGACAGCATATAGCTTGGCGTCACCATGATGACGCGCGGCTTGAAATCGTCGATCAATGAAACCTGCCGTTCGGTCATACCGCCTGAAATCGGCACGACAGTACATCCCAGACGTTCAGCGCCGTAATGCGCGCCCAGCCCGCCGGTGAACAAACCGTAACCATAGGCATTATGCAAGATATCACCGCGCCGCCCGCCTGCTGCCCGGATAGAGCGCGCAACCAGATTTGCCCAGTTGTCAATATCGCTTGCGGTATAGCCCACAACAGTAGGTTTCCCGGTGGTCCCTGAAGATCCGTGAATCCGCACCAGTTTTTCGCGCGGGACCGCAAACATGCCAAAAGGATAGGTTTCGCGCAGGTCCTGTTTCACCGTGAAGGGGAATTTTGCGATATCGGCCAGTGTTTTCAACTCTTCCGGGTGGACGTCATATTCGATGAAGCGTTTCCGATAGAAGGGCGAATTTTCATAAGCGTGTTTCAGGGAACGCTTCATGCGGTGAAATTGCAGCGCCTCGATTTCATCGCGCGAAGCGATTTCGATAGGGTCGAGGCTTTGCTTTGATGGGGTAAGATTGTCCAAGATTTCCTCCCTCGGATTGTCGGTCTGGGGCTAGTTACCCAACAGACGGCCCTTGACTGTGCGGGAATGCCCGCGAAATTCTGCGATAAGCGCGCCGTTTTGGTTAGTGACTGTGACATCATAGAGGCCACTGCGGGTCTGTCGGGTGCGCTCGGTCGCGCTGGCAGTCAGCACATCCCCGCAAAATGCCGGTGCCAGATAGGTGATGGACGCCTGCTGGCCCACTGACCGCTGATCGACAGTGTTGCACGCAAATGCAAATGCACTATCGGCGAGTGTAAAAATATACCCGCCATGGGCCGTGCCGTGACCGTTGACCATTGCAGACGTGATTTCCATGCGCATCACCGCTTGCCCCGGTCTGGCATGTTCCAGCACCATCCCCAAATTCTGCGAGGCCAGGTCTTCGCCCCACATCGCAGCGGCGCAGGCTTGCGCGAGTTCCAGAGCATTCATGTCATTCCCCCCAGAATTGTGCAGGCCGCTTTTCCAGAAACGCTGTCACGCCTTCGGCATAGTCGCGGGTGCACCCCGCCTCTCGCTGAGCATCGCGTTCCATATCAAGCTGTTCATCCAGGCTGTTGGTGGCGGCGGCCTGTATCAGGCGTTTGGTCAATCCCAGCCCGCGCGTTGGCCCAAGCGCGAGGGATTGCGCCAGTTCGCGCGCGTCAGTCAACAGGGTTTCATCCTCTACAGCTTTCCAGATCAGGCCCCAGTCAGCGGCCTGTTGCGCGCTCAGCGCTTCAGCGGTAAAGGCAAGCGCCTTGGCGCGTGGCTCGCCCAGAATATGGGTCAGCGACCAGCTGCCACCTGCATCGGGCACCAGCCCAATTTTGGAAAATGCCTGAATGAAGCGCGCCTTTTGTGACGCCAGCACGATATCACAGGCCAGTGCGATATTCGCCCCTGCCCCGGCCGCCACACCATTCACCGCGCAGATAACCGGCTTCTCCAATGCCCGAATCAGACGTAGCGTAGGATTATAAAACCGCTCCAGCGTGGCCCCCAGATCAGGTGTGCCAGTGCCCTTGCGCGGATCACGGTCGCCCAGATCCTGCCCCGCACAAAAGGCCCGGCCTGCGCCCGTTAGCAAAATCGCGCGCACATCGGCATCTTCAATCGCACGCTGAATTGCTGCGCGCAGCGCCAGATGCATCTCCTCATTGAAGGCATTCAGCTTGTCAGGACGGTTGAGCACGATTGTAAGCACGCCCGCGGCCAAGTCCGTCAAAACAGTGTCCGTCATAAGATTCTCCATTCCAGCAGGGGTTCCTACGCAATAAGCGGAAAAATTTCGGCAGCTTCAAAAAATATGTTGCATAAATCGACCGGTCGGTCAATGTTATTAAGTATGTCGAGAGGACGGCCATCGCGGTTGCGGCAGGGGGAACAAATGACAGAGTTTTTTGATCGTCACATAGGGCTTCTGGATGCAGCACAGGCTGCACTGGGCGCGCGCGGATATTGGGCGCCGTTTCAAGAAATTCCAAGTGAAAAGCTTTATGGCGAGGGATCGCGCGCAGCGGGCCAGGCCGCGTTTGATGCGCTGCTGGGGCAGCGCTTTGAACTGGATGGCCATCCCGAATCATACCGTTTAGGCGCTGAAGAATCGCCCTATGGTCTGGCGCTTGATATCTGCTACCCGGCAGCGAGCCCGACAGATCTGATCACCGCCGCCCAGGCAGCGGCCCCCGCCCTCGCTGCAGCAAGCCCCGCCGCGCGAGTAGGTGCGCTGATAGAGGCCCTGGTGCGATTGAACGCACAATCCTTTCTGATCGCACACGCGACACAGCATACCACTGGGCAGGCATTCGCCATGGCCTTTCAGGCTGGTGGTCCCCATGCACAGGATCGCGCGCTGGAGGCCGTCGCGCTGGCATGGCAGGAAATGAAACGCTATCCGCAAAGCGCGATCTGGGAAAAGCCACAGGGCAAGGCCGCGCCGCTACGTCTGGAAAAACACTGGGCCTTGGTGCCCGCAGGTGTGGCGCTAAGCATCGGGTGCAACACATTCCCGACATGGAACAGCTACCCCGGCCTGTTTGCCAGCCTTGCAACAGGCAATCCGGTCATCATCAAACCGCACCCGCGCGCAATCCTGCCGCTGGCACTGACAGTTGCCACGCTCAGGCAGGTTTTTGTCGAAGCCGGCCTGCCTGCGGATGCAATTTTGCTTGCTGTCGATGCACCCGAAGGGGAAATCACGCAAACACTGGCCACAAACCCCGCAATTCGCCTCATTGATTACACCGGCGGCAAGGCATTCGGCGACTGGCTGCGCGAGAATGCGCGCCATGCGCGCCTCTTTACCGAAGAAGCGGGGGTAAACACCGTTACACTTCTGGGGGCGCCGGATTTCAAAGGCATGTGCGATAACCTGGCCTTCTCGCTGGCGCTCTATTCTGGGCAGATGTGCACATCCCCCCAGACACTGATCATTCCGCAAGGGGGCCTTGAGAGCGATCAAGGCCACAAATCCCCCGAGGATGTGGCGAAGGGCATTGCTGATGCGCTGGATCGGTTGCTGGCCGATCCAGCCCGCGCGAGCGCTGTGACTGGTGCGATTGCCAATCCGGCCACACGGGCGCGGCTGGAGCAAGCCTGCAAACAGGGCCGCGTGCTGCGGGATGGAACGCCGCTTATGCTGTCGGATGCAGATGATTTGTCAGCGCAGGAATATTTTGGCCCTGTCAGCTTTATCGTGCAGACGCCAGACGCGGCATCGGCCATTGCCCGCGCCACAGGGTTGGCCCGCGAGCAAGGCGCCATTACCGCTGCACTTTATGACACAGATGAGGATCGCATTGCCCGTGCCATTCCGGAATTTGCCCGCGCGGGCGTTAACCTGTCGATCAACCTGACCGGCAATATCTTTGTCAACCAATCCGCAGCATTCAGTGATTTCCATGTCACCGGTGCGAATCCGGCAGGGAATGCCTGCCTGACCGACCCTGCGTTCGTCACACCGCGATTTACCCGCGCGATGTGGCGACGTCAGATTTCCTAATCCCATATCAACCAGTCTCGGGGAGGAGACACTCATGAAGAGCACGACAAAAGTTATCGTTACACTGGCCGCCTTCGGTCTGGCCGCGCCTGCAATGGCCGAAATACGCATCGGGGCCAGCATCTCGGCTACTGGCCCTGCAGCGTTTTTGGGGGACCCGCAGGTCAAGACACTTGAAATGCTGGTCGAAGAGCTGAACGCAGCCGGGGGCATAAATGGCGAAACCGTACGTCTCATTCATTACGATGACGGCGGCGACCCGAACCGCGCACGCACCTTTGCCACACGTCTGATCGAGGATGACGAGGTCGTGGCGATCATCGGCGGCACCACCACCGGGGCTACCATGTCGATCTTGTCGGTAGCCGAGGATGCGGAAATTCCGTTCATCTCACTGGCCGGTGCAATCGAAATCATCGATCCGGTGCGTCCTTTCACCTTCAAGACGCCGCACACAGATAGAATGGCCTGCCAGAAAATTTTCGAGGATATCGTGGCGCGCGGTTTTACCAATGTGGCCATGATTTCCGGAACAGACGGTTTTGGTGCCTCTATGCAGGCGCAATGCCGTGATGTGATTGGCGATTATGGGCTTAATCTGGTGGCCGATGAAAATTATAATCCCACCGATGTAGATATGACCGCGCAATTGACCAATATCCGTGCCGCGCAAGGTGTCGAGGCATTGATCAATCCCGGTTTCGGTCAAGGCCCCTCCATTGTGACCCGCAACTACGCTCAACTTGGTCTGGAAATCCCCTTCTATCAGTCGCACGGTGTGGCATCGAACGGGTTTATCGAATTGGCAGGCGCAAGTGCAGCGGAAGGCATTCGCCTACCGGGAACCGCGCTGCTGGTGGCCGATATTCTGGAAGATGATGACCCCCAGAAGGAAATCGCACTGGCCTATAAGACTGCGTTCGAAGCCAAGACAGGTACACCCGTAAGCACCTTTGGCGGCTATGCCCATGATGCTTTCCTGATCCTGACCGATGCAATCGCGCGCGCTGGATCAAGCGACCCGCAGGATATCCGCGACGCGATCGAGGCGACCGAGGCCCTAGTGGGCACCACAGGCACCTATACATTCGCCCCCGATGATCACCTGGGCCTCGATCTGAGCGCGTTCCGCATGCTTGAAATCCGCGACGGTGCTTGGACGCTCGTGGAATAATCAACGGCGTTGATACTGATCCCGGCGTTCGCGCCGGGATTGTTCCGCCGCATCCAGCTAGAGGTCGAAATGTCCGAACTTTTGCAATTCCTGTTCTCAGGGGTGACCGTTGGTGCGGTTTACGCCCTGGTCGCGCTTGGCTTCACGATCATATACAATGCATCCGACGTGGTGAACTTTGCCCAGGGTGAATTCGTCATGCTGGGCGGCATGATCACGGTGGCGGGTTATGCTGCGGGTTTGCCGTTGCCATTAGCCGCGCTGGCGGCGATTGTCCTGACCGCCAGTTTGGGCGTTGCTATGAACAAACTGGCAATCGAGCCCGCGCGTGGCGCGCCAGTCGTATCACTGATCATCATCACGATCGGCGCGTCAATTTTCATTCAGGGTGCCGCACAGGTTCTATTTGGCAAGCAAATTCATAGCTTTCCCGCCTTTTCGGGCGATGCGCCTTTGCGCGTGGCGGGGGCAACAATCCTGCCGCAAAGTCTGTGGGTTATCGGGGGCGCAGTGGCCGTGTTTGTTGGATTGTATCTGTTTTTCACGCGCACCTTGCTGGGTCGGGCGGTTCTGGCCACATCCAACAACCGATTGGCCGCGCAGCTGGTCGGGATCAATACCAATTACGTCATGACATTGTCCTTCGCCCTCTCCGCTGGCATTGGCGCGCTGGCTGGCGTTCTGGCCACACCCATCACACTGACTGCCTATAATGTCGGCATTGCCTTCGCGTTGAAGGGTTTTGCAGGCGCGATGCTGGGCGGCATGGGCAATCCCAAGGGCGCGCTGGTAGGCGGTTTTACCATCGGCCTGATCGAGGCGATGACAGCAGGCTACCTGTCATCCACCTATAAGGACGCAGCCGCGTTCGTCGTGATTCTGGCAGTGCTGTTTTTCATGCCGCAGGGTCTGTTTGGCCGCAAATCCACAGATCGGGTGTGACTATGAAACTGACTCCGAAATCTGCGACGTTGATTGTGCTGATCCTGCTGATTGTGCTGTCGCCATTCCTGTTTCCTTCGAACTTCTATTACCGCATTGGGGCGCTGATTTTCGTGAATGCCATCGCGGTTACCGGCATCGTGATCCTGACGGGCTATGCAGGCCAGGTCAGTCTGGGCCATGCGGGTTTTGCGGGCATCGGGGCCTATGCCTGTGCGCTGGCTCCCATACATCTTGGCCTGCACCCATCCTTGGCTATTTTACTGGGGGCGGCCATATCAGGAATACTCGCCTATCTGGTTGGGCGCCCCATCTTGCGGCTGCACGGGTATTATCTGGGTGTCGCCACGCTGGGTTTCGGGATATTGGTAACGATGGTCCTGACCAACGAGCGCTGGCTGACGGGCGGGCCTGATGGGATGTCGGTGCCGGATCTGGGGTTGCGCAGGGTGCTCAATGATATGGGCCTGTCGATAAGCAATGGGCAGTTCTGGTATTTCTTCAGCGGATTTGCGATGCTGATTGGCGCATGGATTGCACTTAACCTATATGACAGCCCCACCGGGCGCGCCCTGCGTGCGCTGCACGGGTCTGAGGTTGCCGCGCGCACTGTGGGTATTGATGTCGCGCGGCTGAAATTGCGGGCATTCGTGATTTCGGCGATTTATGCGTCAATCTCCGGATCGCTGCTGGCGCTGCAGAACCGCTTTGTCACCCCCGATATTGCAGGCTTCATGCATTCGATTGAAATGGTGACTATGGCCGTTCTGGGCGGCGTGGGTTCTGTGCTGGGCGCCATACTGGGTGCGGCCATCTTGACGCTATTGCCACAGGTGCTGACGGTGTTTGCCGAATATGAGCATATGATCCTGGGCTTGGTCATGATCCTTGTCATGATCTTCCTGCGCGAGGGGCTGCTGCCCTCTATCCTCAAGAAACTGCGAGGCAAAGACGAATGAGCGGGCTTCTTTCAATCGAAGGGCTGGGCATCGGCTTTGGCGGAATTCGCGCCGTCAATGATGTCAGCTTTTCTGTCAAACCGGGCGAAATCCTCTCGGTCATTGGACCCAATGGCGCTGGCAAAACAACACTGTTCAACATGATCTCGGGTATTTATCAGCCTGATGCGGGACGGGTGTTGTTAAATGGTCGGGATGTGACAGGCGTGGAGCCGCATTTGCTGGCGCGTCAGGGCCTGTCGCGGACATTCCAGAACCTGCAGATTTTCCAGTCCATGACTGTGCTGGAAAATGCCATCTCCGGGTATCATCTGCGCGAAAGCGGGTCAGTGATGGCGGATCTCCTCTCACTCCCCGCATCACGGCACCGCGCCCGTGAGGCTCAGGAAGGCGCGCGCGCTCTTCTTGCGCGTGTGGGCCTGGAGCGCGCGGCAGAACGCGAAGCGGGCAACCTGTCCTATGGCGCGCTAAAACGTCTGGAAATCGCGCGCGCGTTGGCGCTGGAGCCCAAGGTCCTGCTGCTGGATGAACCCGCCGCGGGCTGCAACGCGGTCGAGACCGAAGAAATCGACAAGTTGATCGCCGAGGTTGCGGCATCGGGTGTGGGCATCTTGCTGGTCGAGCATGATATGAAGCTGGTCATGAAAATTTCCAATCATATCGTTGTGCTGGATCGTGGCGAGAAGATCGCCGAAGGCGATCCCGCTACAGTAAGCCGCAATCCGGCGGTGATTGCCGCCTATCTTGGCACCGAGGAGGCATCCAATGCTGACGGTTGAGGGGCTGCGGTCGCGCTATGGCCGCATCGAGGTTCTGCACGGTATCGACTTGCAGGTAAATAGTGGCGAAATCGTTACAGTGGTGGGCGCGAATGGCGCTGGCAAGACCACGCTGTTGCGCTGCCTGTCGGGTGTGCAGCCAGTCTCTGGCGGGACAATTACCTTTCGCGGAGATATTCTGACCGGTGTGCCCGCGTGGAAACGCCCTGCGCGCGGTCTGACCCAATCCCCCGAGGGGCGCCAGATTTTCACGAATTTATCGGTCGAGGAAAACCTGCGGCTGGGCGCTTATGCCTTTCGTGACGACCGCGTGGAACGCGACATGGAAGACGCCTTCACGATGTTCCCCATCCTGCGGGACAAGCGCAACCTTTCGGCGGGGGGATTGTCGGGCGGGCAGCAGCAAATGCTGGCCATGGCGCGTGCCTTGATGGGCCGCCCATCCTGCTTGCTGCTGGATGAGCCATCCATGGGGCTGGCCCCGATAATCGTTTCGCAGATTTTCGAGGTTGTGCGCGGATTGAAAGCGCTGGACGTGACTGTCCTTCTGGTGGAGCAAAACGCCTTTGGCGCGTTGAAAATCGCAGATCGTGGATATGTGATGGAAACGGGGCGTATCATCATGGATGGCCCTGCCGAGGATCTGATCGCCGATCCGCGCATCCGCGAAGCTTATCTGGGCATATAAAATTATGACACTTATCCAAATCCGCCATGACAATGGCATTGCCATCGTGACTGTTGACAATCCGCCCGTAAATGCCCTGTCACAAGCCTTGCGACAGGGTTTATCAGATGCAGTCAACCAACTGGATCACGACCCCGCAGTGCAGGCGGTGGTTCTGGTCTGCGCCGGGCGCACCTTTATTGCGGGTGCGGATGTCAGTGAATTTGGCAGCCCACCCCAGCCCCCGCATTTGCCAGATATTGTCGACCGGATTGAGGGGGCGCGTAAACCCTGGATTGCGGCGATCCATGGCGCGGCGCTTGGCGGCGGGTTTGAAATCGCCCTGGGCTGCCGCTTTCGCTTAGCGACCGAAAACGCCACTTTGGGCCTGCCCGAAGTAAACCTTGGCGTCATCCCCGGTGCATCGGGCACGGTGCGCACACCGCGCTTGATTGGGATCCCTGCTGCCGTAACGTTGGTGACAACCGGCAAGACAGTCAAGGCCCGGGCCGCCTTGGAGATGGGGCTGATCGATGCTGTCACATCCAGCGACCTGCTGGAAAACGCCATCCAATTCGCGCGCGATGCTCTGACGCGGCCCCTGCCGCAACCCATATCACAACGCCCAATCGCGGCCCCGGAACCCGGCTTCTGGCAAGAGGCGGACGCGCGCGTCCGCAAATCCGCCAAAGGGGCTGACGCCCCATTGCGCGCTCTGGACTGTCTGCGCCGCGCGTGTGACGCCCCCTTTTACGAAGCATTGGCCTTTGAGCGTCAGACATTTCTGGAATTGCGCGCATCGCCCCAAGCCGCTGCATTGCGCCATGTATTCTTTGCCGAACGCGCTGCCCCCCGCCCCGCCCACCTGAAAGGCATATCTCCGCTGCCCCTGAAAAAAGTGGGCGTGATTGGCGGTGGCACCATGGGCGCAGGCATTGTGGCGGCCTGTCAAGGCGCTGGACTGGCTGTGACCCTTGTCGAACGCGATGACGATGCACTGGCACAGGGCGTGGCCAATGTTGCCCGTATTCATGACGGTGCGGTCAAGCGCGGGCGCATGACACAGGCCGTGCGCGATGCCCATCTAGACGCACTGACAGCCTCGAGCGATTATGCGGCACTGGCGCAGGCGGATCTGCTGATTGAAGCCGTATTTGAAAAGCAGGATGTGAAACGAGACGTTTTCGCCAAGCTGGCGCGTCATGCCCGTGCCGATGCGGTTCTGGCAACCAACACGTCCTATCTTGACCCGCGCGAGATTGCAGCTGACCTGCCACATCCTGAGCGCTTTATCGGGTTGCATTTCTTCAGTCCAGCCAATGTGATGCGTTTGCTTGAAATTGTGCCTATCCCGCAGACGGCACCAGAAACGCTGGCCACAGGCTTCGAATTCGCCCAACGCCTGGGTAAAATTCCGGTGCAATCGGGGATTTGTGACGGTTTTATCGGCAATCGTATCCTTAAACGCACCCGCGCCGAGGCGGAAGCGTTATTGCGCCAGGGGGTGCCCATTGCCGCAATTGACGCGGCCATGCGCGGTCACGGGCTGGCAATGGGCCCTTTCGAGGCACAGGATCTGGGCGGGCTAGATATTGCTTATCTCCAGCGCGAGGGCGCGCGCGCGCAGGGCCATGATGTTCCTGAAACGCTGGGCGATATTCTGGTGCGCGCAGGTCGAAAGGGCCAGAAAACCGGTGGCGGATGGTATGATTACCCCGATGGTTCGCGCCAACCAAAGCCATCCGATACCGTCGCCGCATTGCTGGCACCTCATGTTGCGCGCAATCCTGCCATGGATGCTGGCGAGATCGTGGCCCGTATCACCAATGCAATAGCCGCTGAGGGTCACGCAATTCTCAACGAAGGGATAGCCGCCTCGGCCACAGATATCGATCTGGTCAAGATTCACGGTTATGGCTATCCGCGCTGGCGCGGCGGGCCTATGTTCTATGCGCGTGGTAAAAGCGACTGATCCATCCGCGCGCCTCTCCCCCTTGTTCCATTGCCGCCTTACGAGGCTGGAGCGAGCAGCGTTCATTCGCATTCACACCACAGCCTCTAATTTATTGATTTCGCGGGGGCAATTAGCACAAAATCGGTTCCCACTTTTGCGCAACCTGCACTCGGTCGCGCTCGGACAAACGCCCAATCAGATCGCGGCTGATATCCTTGCCAAGAATATCTTTCATCCCATCACGATTGGTCGTCTGGTGATAGGCAATTGCAGCCAGAACCGCGATGTCATACGGGCCCAGGTCACGCACCTGAGCCCTGATAGCTGCGCTATAAGCTGTCCATGTCCAAATCAACCCAGACCAGCCTGTGCCGTGTCGGTGGGGCGTCAGGGGGGCCAAGCAAGGCCGCTTCGGGCGCGTCCGGCACGGGCCAGAACACCCCCGACGCCGTGATCCGCAGGCCCCGCGCAGGCAAGATGTAGCTGACGCGCAAATTGCCCGGCCCCGGAACCTGTGGCCAATCCACAGTGTCATGCGCATGTGGCCCTTGATGGTCGCGGCTGATGCCAAACTGCGCCGCGCGCACTGCACCTTCACTGCCGGGGCGCGGGTCCTGCACCGCAGGGTGGGCCAGCAAATCTTGCATCGCGCCGTGCATCCCGTCACCATCAAACGGATCGAGGTTGCTGCCCCCCATCACCACAAAAGGCGCGTCTGGCGGCAGCATGGGCAAAGTCCCATCCAGAAAATGCGTCCAGAACGCTGTTTCATCATGGTTGCGGTGCAAGTTCCGGTCACTGCTGCCACCAAACACAGGCGGCCCGGCCTGATAGGCCAGAATATGTAACCTACGCTGTTCAGGAAGTGCCACCGCCACATCCCAATGCCCCGTGCTGGACAACCGCTGCAGGGCATTGCGCACCGGGTCGGGCATGGCCCCGCTATCAGCATATGGACTAAGGCTGTCAGGAAGATCACGCCAAAGAAAACCGCTGAAGTCGCGGCTATGGTCGGGAAGAATCGGAAAGCGCGACAGGATGGCAAGCGCTTTCTGGCCCGCGAAGTCACCATAGCCTTGGGTGTCATCCGGCCCCGCGCTGCGCCCGTCCCCGGTCATGTCCAGCCCTGTGCGCACACCCGCATTTGTGGGAAACGCAAACACATGCGCCATCATGTGGCCCTGTGCGGCAATCAGGTCCCGAAAGGCGCGCAAGGTCACATCGCCATGGTCATGGTCCAGCCCCGACAGAACCAGCACATCAGGCGCGACATGGGCAATCAACTTTGCCTTGGTCACGGGCGCGGGCGCAGCTTCCAGCACATCGCGCAATGCCAACCCCGGACCGCGCCCACCCAGATCAACACGCCAAAAGGCAAGGCGCAGATCGGTGGTAGGGCGTAGTATTTGGGCTGCGGCACCGCTGGCCGCAAGCCCCCATATCAGGAATATGCAGACCGCGCAGGCAACGGCACCGAGGCTTCTGCATCCGCGATGCGCCGACGCTGCACGCGGATAAGCTGCGCAACCCGATACATTGCGACCCCGCGCATCACCAGACTGACCGGCACAAAGGCCCATAATGCGACACCCCAAACCAGTGACAACGGCGTTTCAAGGGTCAAGGGCTGCACCAGCAGGCTGGAAATATGCAGCAAGACCGGCAATGAGAATGGCAGGATAATCCCTACCAAAATGTTAATTTGCCCCTCCCGTTCCAGACGGTGGACAACATCAATACCTTTGGTCGGGTCAAAATTGGGCAAGTTCACCCACACATTCAACACCGAACTGCGATTGGGCCAGTAGCGCAGGTAAACAGCCGCCAGAAACCCGACCAAACCCGTTTGTGCCAGAATAAATGCCACCGAAGCCGCGGCCTGAACATTCGCTTCATGTTCCAGCGTCAGGCCCGCAGGCAAGGCAGCGCGCAGCATGCGGACCGGGCTGAAATTGAAATCAAGCGCCATGCCCAGCCACATTGCCACCTGCGGCACATGCTGGCCATCTTGCAAACTGACGGCGCGCTGCATCAGCGTCAGGGCCAGCACAATGGCGAATAGCAGGCCGAACCGTCCGCGATTATAGGGTTTGGCATCACGAAACTCGATAAGTCCGGGGTGGCGTGCCGTGTATTCCACAACGACCACCACACCCGCGATCAGCGCAATCAACGTCAACCCCTGCGATATATCAGGCGAGATACCGGGCAACAAAAGCGCAGGCACCAGAATGAGAACGACTACCGAGAACCCGCGCAAAAATGCGCCTGCCACTTGGGACATGGACGACCTGCTACCTTGCCTAATTCCGCGCTTTTCCGACGATGCGGAGCGCTTCTTTCCGACGGGGCGCGAAATTTCCAGCTTGTCCGGAAGCGCCCGCCTTATTTTTGCCACAAAATTGCCCATTTATCGCCACCCTAGCAAGTGCCTTTTGAATATTGTGCATTGCTGTGGCTATTTCACGGTCTAACTGTCACGACTTTGCATCAAATTTGTGGAAAAAAAGCGGCACCCGCTGAGGGCGCCGCCTGTAAAAAGCCATATTCTTCAGGATTTTGTGCGATCAAACCCAGGGACGGGACTGATTTGCCTGTGCCTCAAAGCTGTCAATTGCAGATACTTTTTCCAGCGTCAGGCCAATGTCATCCAGACCATTCAGCAGACAATGCTTCTTGAACGGGTCAATCTCAAAGCGGAATTGCTGCCCGTCCGCACTGGTGACTGTTTGCGATTCGAGGTCGATTGACACGCGCGCATTCTCGCCTTTACGGGCATCATCCATCAGAATATCAACTTGCTCCTGCGGCAGCACGATCGGCAAAATGCCGTTCTTGAAGCAGTTATTGTAGAAAATATCGGCAAAGCTGGTGGAAATGACACAGCGAATGCCGAAATCCAGCAAAGCCCAGGGCGCATGTTCGCGCGATGAACCACAGCCGAAATTGTCACCGGCAACCAGAATTTGTGCCTGACGATAGGCGGGTTGATTCAGAACAAAATCCGGGATCTCATTGCCGTTATCGTCAAAACGCATTTCATCAAACAGGTTCTTGCCCAGCCCCGAACGCTGGATTGTTTTCAGGAACTGTTTGGGGATAATCATATCCGTGTCGATATTGACCAGCGGCATAGGGGCTGCAACACCGGAAAGCGTGGTGAATTTGTCCATCGTCTTCTACCTTTCATTCATTATTGCTTGGGAAGGCGGCATATCAGCCATGTCGCCAATTTGAACTTGGAACGGTTGCGGGCGCGTATCGCGTTTGCCCGTCACCCATTCATAGACTTGCGCAATCTGGTCGGCCTTGCGCGCCCATGTAAACTGCGTGCGCACCAGATCGCGCGCATTCGCGCCCATTTGCGGCAGGTCGCGCGGGTTGTCGCAAATCGCCGTCACTGTCTGACGAAATCCGGCAATCACGTCAGACCGCCCCGCCATTGGCACCTTGAAACCAGTCCCGTCGGTGACCAATTCGCCGGGGCCCGCATAATCACACACAACGGGAACAACGCCCAGCGCCATGGCCTCAATCACCACACCGCCGCCAAATTCGCGCACCGAAGGAAAGGTCAGCAAATTGGCCTGCGACAGGACCACCCCGACACTGGCATGGTCCAGCCAGCCATGCAACGTGACGGCCCCTTCCAGCGCGTTGTCCTGCACCATCTGACGCAGGGTCTGTTCCAGCGGGCCACTGCCCACCACATCAAGTGTCACGCGCCCGGCCTGCAACAGCGGCAACAACGCCTCAATCAGCATGTCAGGGCCCTTGTAGGGAACCAGCCTGCCAACGAAACAACACCGCAGCGGGCCTGAAACATCCTGTTGCGACGGGGTGCCCAGCGTATCGGGGTTCACACCGTTTTCAGGGATATAGACGCCCCGTTCCTGCCCGTGCCCCCCCAGTTCGGCCAGCGTGTGGCGCGACCCGGCGATAAGCGCTGCAGTGTTGCGCAGCATTCGCGACCGCCCCGGCAACAGACGATAGATACCGCGCACATAAGACAACCATTCGCGTTCGCGCCTGCGCTCCGCATCGAACCCAGCAGGCCAGGGCACACCGCCATTCAACGGCCCCAACACGAACGGCACCCCCGCATGCGCGCATTTTGCCGCCAGCGCACTGTTTGCCGTCGGGCTTAGGGGGGTGACGCGGTGCACAATGTCATATTCCCCGGACCGGATAGCCGCGCCGAATTGCTTCCACACCAGCC
Source organism: Roseinatronobacter sp. NSM (assembly GCF_052379845.1). NCBI lineage: Bacteria > Pseudomonadati > Pseudomonadota > Alphaproteobacteria > Rhodobacterales > Paracoccaceae > Roseinatronobacter > Roseinatronobacter sp. NSM. The sequence continues at coordinate 25,573 of NZ_JBQTCF010000029.1, forward strand.
GTTCGAAATAAGGATAGCTAAGCGATGCAAGCGCGGTCAGCATTGTCCAGCCCTTCCCTTCGCCCATGCGCAGCCATGACGCCAACGCCCAGACAGGCCGCGCCAGCGCTTCGCTGTCAATGGCGGTGAAATCCTGCCCTTCGACCAGACCGGCACGCAAAACAGCTTCGCGGTTGCGCACCTGTGTGACCAGATGCACATCGACCACGCGCCGCAGCGCGCTGGCAATCTGCCACCCCACAAGGGGCACGCTAACCCATTCGGGGTTAGCGGCTTCGGCAATGACCAGAACGCGCGGGCGCTGCCCGATGCGTGACATGGGACTCACCCGGTCAGAACCGGCTCGCCCGTCAGTTCGCGCACATCTGTCAAACGGCCCGTAATGGCCGCAGCGGCCGCCATCGCAGGCGACATCAGATGTGTGCGCCCGCCACGTCCCTGACGCCCTTCGAAATTGCGGTTCGACGTGGCCGCGCAGCGTTCGCCGGGGGACAGTTGGTCAGGGTTCATCGCCAGACACATGGAACACCCCGCAAGGCGCCATTCAAAACCGGCATCAATGAAAATCTGCGCCAGCCCTTCTTCTTCGGCCTGCGCGCGCACCAGACCCGAACCGGGCACAACCATCGCGCGTTTGACGGCGATTTTACGGCCCTTCAGAACCTCTGCAGCGGCGCGCAAATCCTCAATGCGGCCATTGGTGCACGACCCGATGAAAACCGTATCAATTTCAATATCGGTCAGCTTCTGGCCGGGCTTCAGGCCCATATAGTCCAGCGCCCGGCGCACGGCATCGACCTTGCCACCGCTGAAATCCTCGGCGGCGGGAACGCTTGCAGTGATGGGCAGCACATCTTCAGGGCTGGTGCCCCATGTGACGACCGGCGCAATATCTTCGCCGCGCAGGGTGATAACCTTGTCCCAATGCGCGCCCTCATCCGATTGCAGCGTTTTCCACCAGGCCAATGCCGCATCCCATTGGGCACCTTTGGGGGCATGGGGGCGGCCCTTGACATACGCGAATGTCTTTTCATCCGGCGCAATCAGGCCCGCACGCGCGCCGCCCTCGATGGCCATGTTGCACACGGTCATGCGCCCTTCCATGGACAATTCCCGAATGGCCTGCCCGCAATATTCAATCACATAGCCGGTGCCGCCCGCTGTGCCCGTCACCCCGATCACCGACAGGGTAATGTCCTTGGCGGTCACGCCCGGACGCAGGGAGCCGGTGATTTCCACCTTCATATTCTTGGATTTCTGCTGAATCAGCGTTTGCGTGGCCAGCACATGTTCCACTTCCGATGTGCCGATCCCATGCGCCAGCGCCCCGAATGCGCCATGCGTCGCTGTGTGACTGTCACCGCAAACAACCGTCATGCCCGGCAATGTCCAGCCCTGTTCCGGCCCGACGATATGCACGATACCCTGACGAATATCATTCACCGGGTAGTAGTTCACCCCGAATTCACGCGCATTCTTGTCCAGCGCGTCCACCTGAATACGGGATTCCGGGTTTTCAATGCCGTTTTCACGGTCCGGTGTGGTGGGCACGTTATGGTCTGGCACCGCAATGGTTTTTTCCGGCGCCCGCACAGTGCGGCCCGTCATGCGCAGCCCCTCGAAGGCTTGCGGGCTGGTCACTTCATGAACCAGATGGCGGTCAATATACAACAGGCAGGTGCCGTCCTTGTCCTGATGGACAACATGGGCATCCCATATTTTATCATAGAGGGTTTTGGCTACAGTCATGGCGATCTCGCTTGCAATCAAGGGAATTGGCGGTGCTGAAAGGGGCAGCCCGAAGGCTGGAAAAGGCAGATCAGCGCAGTCGTGCCAGCACAGACCGGTTTTCACGCTGAAAGCGTTGCGGCAGGCGCGCATGGTCTGTCATGTCGAAATACCGTTTCATGGCCGTTGTCATACGCCCGAATCAAACCGTAAGCAACGCTTCACGCTTGCTGGCTTGTGCAATTTCTACGCAAAAAGTGACTGTATCGCCGCCACAGGGCCATCTGGATGATTGAGAAACCCCCCGCTTGGTGTTAAATTAGGATGGTCAACTTTTTACACATCAGGAGGACAGTTCTCTGTCTACCACAGAACCTACCGCACTTGCGGCCCGCACGGCACCCTCGGCACCTGCCACCCTAAGCAGTGATGCGCTTCTGGAACTGGTTCTGACCTCGCTTGACGATGATAAAGCCGAAGACATTGTAACCATCGACCTTCGGTCGAAATCGGCCATGGCCGATCATATGGTCGTGGCCTCCGGCCGCTCCACGCGGCAAGTGTCGGCCATGGCCCAGAAACTTATGGACCGGCTTAAGGAAACCTATCGCCTGACCGCCCGTGTCGAAGGTAAGGAAACAGGGGATTGGGTGCTTATCGACACAGGTGATGTCGTGGTGCATATTTTCCGCCCTGAAGTGCGGGAATTCTACCAGCTTGAAAAGATGTGGCAGGATGCAGGCCTTGTGCCCGCCACCTGATGCGCCTGCATATCTGCGCCATCGGACGCATAAGAAAGGGACCGGAACGCGCATTGATAGATGACTATCTTGCGCGCTTTGACCGCACAGGCCGCGCCCTGTCGCTTGGCCCCTGTCTGGAACACCAACTGGATGACCGCAAGGCAACCACAGCCGCCGAACAGGCAAAACTGCTGGATCGCGCTATTCCCGCAGGTGCTGAAGTTCTGGCGCTGGATGAACGCGGCACCGTCATGTCATCGCGCGACTTTGCCGCGCATATCGCGGCACGGCGCGATTCAGGCGTCAGCGACATGGCGTTTGTTATTGGCGGCGCGGACGGGCTGGACCCTGATTTTCGGGCGAAATCGCATACACTGCTGTCTTTCGGGGCCATGGTCTGGCCGCATATGCTGGCGCGCGTCATGTTGTCAGAACAACTGTATCGCGCGGCAACAATTCTATCCGGCAGCCCCTACCACCGCGATTGAAACACAGTCGGCCCGCGCTGGCACTAAAGCAGGTTGCGCAAAAGTGGGAGCCGGTTTTGAGCTTCTCGAACCAGCGAAATCAACAAGTTAGAAAATGTGGCGTGAACACCCATGAACGCTACATGCGCCAGCGCCACGGCACTTACCATTCATTCCCGTTGCGCTTGCCCAGTTTTTCGACAAGGTAATCGATCAACGCGCGCACCTTCGGCTGGGTATAGCGCCCGGCGGGAAACACCGCATGCATGCCCTGAACATCGCGCGGCAGGTCCGGCATGACATCCTGAACCAGCCCGTTTTTCATGGCCTGCGCATACAGGAAACTGGGCAGATACGCGATTCCAAGTCCGTTGACAGCCGCATTCAACAAGGACTGCCCGTCATTCACTGAAAACCATGTGGCCGAACGCACCTGACGCACCTCGCCGGACGGGGCGGTGATCCGCCACACCGAACTGGCGGCGTTATGCGAATAATACAACAAGCGGTGATCATTCAGATCATCAATGCGTACAGGCTGCCCATGCTCCGCCAAATAGGCAGGCGACGCAATAAGGCGCTGTGTCGTTTCACAAATCTTGCGCGCGCGCAGGCTGCTATCATCCAGATCACCCATGCGGATGGCCAGATCAAACCCTTCGGAAATCAGTTCGACATACCGGTTCTTCAACACCATATTGACCGACACATCAGGGTAACGTTCCAAAAACTCACCCAGCAAAGGCGACACATGCGTCGCCCCGAAATCCGTTGGAACCGCGATACGCAATATTCCCGACGGCGCCGATTGCATCGATGTAACCAGGTTGTCCGCCTCGCCGGCATCATTCAGGACACGCCGCGCCCGATCATAATAGGCAAGGCCAATATCCGTCGGGCTGACACGGCGCGTGGTGCGGTTCAGCAGCCGCGCCCCAAGACGCGCTTCCAGCGCCGACACATGCTTGGAGACCGCCGATTTCGAAATCCCCATTTTCCGCGCGGCATCTGTGAATCCGCCCTGATCCACCACAGTGGCAAAGGCTTCCATCTCGGTCAGTCTGTCCATCATCACGCCCCGTATCACCAATTTACACCCACCCTACATTGCGGGCAAATCGGGCAAGAATGGGGTAGCGGCGGGACATAACCGCGACAATGAGGCGATTTCACGCCAATTTCCGCGCTCGCAGCAACAAATCCGCAAGCGGTCTGCAAATCAGGGGCCGCGTGTGGCCTAGCCGGGCACTTAATGTGCCCGGCGGGGTGGGTGGGCGGGGCCTCACGCGGCCCCTGTTCCGTCCAGCGCCGCCAGTAACGCCGCAGAATGCCCCGCGCCCAATATCCAGCCTTCCTCGCGCAAAATGTCAGGCGCGGCGTCTGGCGCAAACAACGGTGCCAAATCGGCCTTGTGCAACGCCTGCGCCAGCAAATCCACCTGCGCTGCATCCTTGCATGCGTATCCCTGCGCCACGCGCACGGCAGCATCAATCAGCGACAGGTATGTTTCCACCAACACCACCGGCGCATCTGCGCGCTGCATGGGCCACACGGCCAGCGCAGTGCCATATTCCGCGCGCAATCCGGCCAGATGCGCCATTCCCAACAGGCTTTGTGACCCGACCGAGCCGGTGGTGTACAGCTTCCACATCGGGTGCGCCCCCGAACATCTTGCTTCGGCGGCGCGCAACTCTGCCAGCCCGTGCCCGTGCCGCGCAGTGCCTTTTTCCGGCAGATCAGGCAAATCGCGTCCCGAAGGTCGGCCCCAGAACGGGCCTGTTCCCGGAAATTTGCGGTTGATCCCGGCTGCCACCTCGAAACGGTTATTGCGATTGCGCACATCATCGATGATATGCCGCGCCAGCCAGTCCCAGACCGCCAATGCACTGGCCTGTCCCGTCAGGTGCTGCGCAAACCCGCGCGGAAACCCGAACCCGATGTCAAACGCCACCAGAATGCGCGCGCCTGCCGCCAACCCCGCATTAATGTGCAGGCGCAACATATCCATGGCCTGCGCCCGCGTGGCCAGGTTTTCAGGCGCCCCGCCCCCTGCGCCCGCAGTGCCAATCCAAATCGAATCCGCGCCGCGTTTGGGGGTGGAATTGGCGGACCAGTCCACCACCACAACCCGGTCAAAACGCGGTGCCGCACCAGCTGTTTCGGGTGCGCACATCATCGCGCCGCCAGACCTTCTGCCACAATCAGGTCCTGCGGCGTATTGATGTTGAAAAACGGGTCGAACGGGTGGCTGTCAAACTGCGCCACGCCGCCCTGATGGCTGTCCACCCAGCGCGAAACCCGCCGCACCCCGCCCGTCACGGCCGCGCGCAAATCATCGCGCAGGCTGACGGGCCACAGACCAAATGTCGGGTGTCGTTGCAGCACCCCATCCTGCAGTGTGGCAGCAACCGCCATGCCCGCCCCCGCCGCCGCATCGCACAGGCGCACCACCAGATCGTGCGGGAAAAACGGTGTATCGACTGCAACTGTGACGATCTGTGACGCCCCCATCTGCGCGCCCCAATCCAACCCCGCCAGAATGCCCGCCAATGGACCGGGGTAATCAGGCAACGAATCCTGCCGCACCGGCACACCAAAGGATGCAAAGCGCGCGGGATCGCCATTTGCATTCAGCGCCACCCCCGCCACTTGCGGCGTCAGCCGGTCCAGAACATGCACCAACAAGGGCTTGCCCGCGACATGGCGCAATCCCTTGTCACCGCCACCCATGCGCGTGGCCTGCCCGCCCGCCAGCACAACACCCAAAATCATGCGTCGCAGTCCTTTCAAAACGCTATCTGAACGGCAACGCATATCCAGCCTATGGCCCTGACACGCGCCGCAGTATACATGCAATGTAACATGGTTCTCAAAGAAGGGCAGGCAGATGCTCGGGTATATTTCGGCACCGGGGCGCGGGGTGACTGACAGGGTGCTGGCGGAACTGGCGGGCGGGTTGGGCGCGGCGGGCTGGTCCTTGGCCGGTGTTGTCCAGACAAACCGCGAAACCACGCAGGACCGCCCTTGCGATATGGACCTGCACATCATCGGGCAGGCCCATCAGGTGCGCATCAGCCAAAATCTGGGACCCCATGCCAACGGATGTAGACTTGATGCGCATGGGCTGGAAACTGCCGTGGGGCTGGTGGCTGCTGCGTTGCATCGCAACCCGGCCCTGTTGATTTTGAACAAGTTTGGCAAGGCCGAAGCCGAAGGGCGGGGCTTCCGTTCCATTATCGGGCAGGCCTTGGCACAAGGCATTCCCGTTCTTACCGCAGTGCGCCCCCCGAATCTTGACGCGTTTCTGACCTTTGCGGATGGTATGGCCGACCCTTTGCCTGCGAAGCTTGACGCGCTTCAAGTCTGGTGTTGCGAACAAACGGGTCTGTGCGGGCCTACTGTGGCGGCAGCGCAGATAATCCGTTAAAAGGCCGCGCCGATCACGAAAATGTTGCGCTACATCTCCCTGACCGGGCGCGAATGCCTGCCTATCTTGTTAATCAGGATCGGAGGGCACTTACCCATGACGCAGACACAACGCACTCACGCCCCGCCATTGCGGGATATTCCCGACACGCTGCGCGGCAAGCGGATCAACGCCTTGACGCTGACACCACCGCCGGAAACCTTGCAAAGCATGTTCCAGTTTCGCAGCTGGCATAGCGATGATGCCCCTGTCTACAAGCGCATGCTGGACGATCCCGCGCTTTGGCAGTTCATGCCCGAAGACTACCCTGCCCCGATGACACTTGATCTGGCGCAGGACCTGATTGCCCTGTCCCAACACGCCACGCACCACAAGGTGCGGGCCGTGTTGTGGAACGGCCAAATCGTGGGGCAAATGCGGCTGGAATGGGCGCAGGGGGCAACCCCGCCCGCATCAGGGGAAATAAGTTACTGGCTGGGCAGGGCGTATTGGGGCCAAGGCTTGTCCACGCGAATGGTTGCGCTGTTTGCTTATCGTTGCTTCTCGAATTTTCCGGCATTGCAACATTTACACGCCCGCATTCACCACGAAAACACGCCTTCCTTGCGCATTATCCATAAGCTTGGGTTTCAGCCGACACCAGAACCGGACCCACACACACCAGATTGGGGGCAGTTTGTCTTGCCGCGCGGCGCTGGCCCTGATTGGGCGGCGCTGGCGGGGGACGGTGCCTGACGGTTTTTCGGCCCTTTCGACTGTGCCCATCTTGCAACAGCCCTTGTGCCATCCCAAATAAGCTTCAAGGCCCGACATGGACCGCGCTGCATGGCAGGCGGCACCCGCATTTCAGGGCGCTTATGAAGGAGAGCACAGATGAACCTTGAAAAATTCACCGAACGGGCGCGCGGTTTCCTGCAAGCCGCCCAAACCATTGCCCTGCGCGAAGACCACCAGCGCGTCACGCCCGCCCATTTGCTGAAGGCCCTGCTGGATGATGATCAGGGCATGTCCGCCAACCTGATTGCACGCGCAGGCGGCGCCCCCGACCGTGTTGTGCAAGCCAATGACATTGCACTGGCAAAAATTCCCAAAGTATCCGGCGGCGATGGCCAGATTTACATTGACCCGCAAACCGCCAAGGTGCTGGATCAGGCCGAACAGGTCGCCAACAAGGCCAATGACAGCTACGTTACCGTTGAACGGCTGCTGACCGCGCTGGCCTTGGTGAAATCTGACGCCAAGGACGCGCTGGATGCGGGTGCCGTGACCGCGCAAAAACTGAACGCTGCCATCAATGACCTGCGCAAGGGGCGCACGGCGGACAGCGCGTCTGCCGAAGACAGCTTCGAGGCGCTGAAGAAATATGCCCGCGACCTGACACAGGCCGCGCGCGATGGCAAGATCGACCCCATCATCGGCCGGGACGAGGAAATCCGCCGCTCCATGCAGGTGCTGTCGCGCCGCACCAAGAACAACCCCGTTCTGATTGGTGAACCCGGTGTCGGGAAAACCGCCATTGCCGAAGGGCTGGCGCTGCGCATCGTCAATGGCGATGTGCCCGAATCCCTGCGCGACAAGAAACTGATGGCGCTGGATATGGGTGCCCTGATTGCCGGTGCGAAATACCGGGGCGAGTTCGAAGAACGCCTGAAGGCCATCTTGTCCGAAGTCACTGCCGCAAATGGCGAAATCATCCTGTTCATCGACGAAATGCACACCCTTGTGGGCGCTGGCAAGTCCGAAGGGGCGATGGATGCCGCGAACCTGATCAAGCCCGCCCTTGCGCGGGGGGAATTGCATTGCGTGGGGGCCACCACCCTGGATGAATACCGCAAGCATGTCGAAAAGGACGCGGCCCTTGCGCGGCGCTTCCAGCCTGTTCTGGTGCAGGAACCCACTGTGGAAGATACAATTTCCATCCTGCGCGGCATCAAGGAAAAATACGAATTGCACCATGGTGTGCGCATCGCGGACAGCGCGCTGGTCACAGCGGCCACACTGTCACATCGCTACATCACGGACCGCTTTTTGCCCGACAAGGCGATTGACCTGATGGACGAAGCCGCCAGCCGTCTGCGGATGGAAGTGGACAGCAAGCCCGAAGAACTGGACGCGCTGGACCGTGACATCTTGCAAAAACAGATCGAGGCTGAAGCCCTGCGCAAGGAAGATGACGCCGCATCCCGCGACCGGCTGGAAACACTGGAACGCGAATTGTCCGACCTGCACGAACGCAGCGCCGAACTGACCGCGACATGGCAGGCCGAACGCGACAAACTGGAAGAGGCCCGCAAGATCAAGGAAGATCTGGACCGCGCGCGCATTGATCTGGAAACCGCAAAACGCACAGGCGATTTTGCCGCCGCAGGCCGGTTGCAATATGGCGAAATCCCGGAACTGGAACGCAAACTGGCCGACGCCGAGGCAAGAGAGGCCGAGAAGATGGTCGCAGACGCCGTGCGCCCCGAACAGATTGCCGAAGTCGTGGAACGCTGGACGGGCATTCCCACATCGAAAATGCTGGAAGGGGAACGCGACAAACTGCTGCGCATGGAAGATGAGCTGCACAAGCGTGTCATCGGCCAGCATACGGCGGTGCGCGCCGTGGCCAATGCCGTTCGCCGTGCGCGCGCAGGGCTGAACGACGAAAACCGCCCCTTGGGCAGTTTCCTGTTCCTTGGGCCGACGGGCGTGGGCAAAACCGAACTGACCAAGGCCGTGGCCGAATACCTGTTCGACGATGACAGCGCGATGGTCCGCATCGACATGTCCGAATTCATGGAAAAACACAGTGTCGCACGCCTGATCGGTGCCCCTCCGGGGTATGTGGGGTATGAAGAAGGCGGCGTCCTGACTGAAGCCGTGCGCCGCAGGCCCTATCAGGTTGTGCTGTTCGATGAGGTTGAGAAGGCACATCCCGAAGTGTTCAACGTGCTGTTGCAGGTGCTGGATGACGGGGTGCTGACCGACGGGCATGGCCGCACCGTGGATTTCAAGCAAACGCTGATCATCCTGACATCAAACCTTGGGTCACAGGCACTGTCGCTACTGCCCGAAGGCAGTGACGGCACGCAGGCCCGCGAACAGGTGATGGACGCGGTGCGCGCCCATTTCCGCCCCGAATTCCTGAACCGGCTGGATGAAACGATCATCTTTGACCGGCTGGCACGGGCGGATATGGATGCGATTGTCGACATTCAGATGGCGCGGCTGCTGAAACGGCTTCTGGCACGCAAGATCACGCTGGAACTGGATGACGCGGCGCGCACATGGCTGGCCGACAAGGGCTATGATCCCGTTTATGGCGCGCGTCCGCTGAAACGGGTGATCCAGCGCTACTTGCAAGACCCGCTTGCCGAAATGCTGCTGGGCGAGGCCGTGCTGGACGGCAGCACTGTTGCTGTAACAGCCGGGCCAGAAGGGCTGATCGTCAACGGGCATGTTTCCCCCGATGACAGCGCGCCCCGCGCAACGTTGGTGCATTAACCGTTTCCCTGCACCCCGCACCCCGCGACGACCAAAGGCCCGCCGATCAAGGCGGGTCTGTTTTATATTTGGCATCATCCGCAAAATGGCCACGTCAGGGGAAAATGGCCTGAAGCAGTCACCCAAGGCGCGGAGTAAAGGCCGCAGGCCGCCGCGCCATCGGCGGCCCGTCCCGCGGCCTGCCGATGACCCAAGGCTACCTCAAGCCTTTGAAGTCAGGAATATACCGCGTGGATAAAGTGCATTCCTATACCGTCGGATCGGCAGACCCCGGCCCGCCGAGTGCGCGGGCTTACTCCAAGGGCGAAGGGCGGCTTCAGGCCCATCTCAACCAACGCTTGCGCTATGTTCTGACAAGACGCCGCCATATCGCATGACGATGCATTTGCATATTGCGCCGGCAAGATTGACATTCGCGCCGTCACCCTTGACATAGGTGGTCGGCTAATATTCCAGTTTCAGCACCCCCTGCGGGACACCACGAAATACCTCAAGATGGGACATGACACATGACAAAACCCCTTATTCTGTCCATCGGCGAAGCAATGGTGGAACTGTCGCAATCCCCCCAGCCCGACCAATGGCGGCTTGGCATTGCGGGCGACACGTTGAACACAGCATGGTATCTGCGCCGCCTTCTGGGGAATGACTGGCGCGTGGGGTATATGTCGCGTGTGGGCCAAGGGGATTTTTCCCAACGTATGCTGGATTTCCTGACCACCGAAGGTATTGACACCACCCATGTCAGCCGCGACCCTGTGCGCGAAATCGGCCTGTATGCCATCAGCCTGAAAAATGGCGAGCGCAGTTTCAGCTATTGGCGCGACACATCTGCAGCCAGGGCACTGGCAGATGATCCCGCACGCCTGCAGGACGCGCTTGCGGGCTGTAAAATCGCCTATCTGTCCGGCATCACAATTGCGATTTTGGCACCTGCAGCGCGTGACGCCTTATGGACCGCCCTGCAAGACGCGTGCAAAGCAGGAACGCACATTATATTCGACCCCAATTTGCGCCCCCGCCTATGGGACAATGCAACCACCATGCGCGCGGGTATAGAAGCAACAGCCGCGCTTGCCCATCTGGTCCTGCCCAGTTTCGATGACGAAGCCACCCATTTCGGTGATGCCACCATGCAGGCCACCATCGCGCGCTACCTGTCACTCGGGGCAGGGCATGTCGTCGTCAAGAACGGGGGCGGGCCAATGTGCTTTGGGGGTGCAGAAGGGCACGGGGACATCACCGACCTGACCCCTGAAACGCCCGTTGACACCACATCGGCCGGCGACAGTTTCAATGCGGGCTATCTGGCTGCATGGTTAACAGGCGCCGATTGCGCGACCGCTATTCGGGCTGGTCATGCCCTTAGCCGCGAAGTTATCGGCCATCGTGGTGCACTGGTCCCGCAGGCTGTTGCAGCTGTCACCACGCGGTGAAACCGCCAGCCCTTAAACAAAAAACTCCTGCCCGAGGGGCAGGAGTTTTTTTATGGCGCGGTTGACGGGGCTCGAACCCGCGACCCCCGGCGTGACAGGCCGGTACTCTAACCAACTGAGCTACAACCGCGCTATGGCGTCCAATTATGCCAAGCGCCTGCCCGCGTCAAGCAGGTATCGGCAAAAAAGACCCGCTAATCCGCGCCTTTTTCTTTACGCAAATGCCGCAAGGCCAATGTGCCCAAAACACTTAGATACACCAAATCCGCAACAACCAGCGTAATCCATGTCCGCAAGAACAGGAAACCCACAAAAACGCTCATCCCGACCAGCACCCATATTGCATATTCACGCTTGATCCTGATCCCCTTCAAGGAAGGGGTTGGCAAGCGCGATACCATCAGCAACCCCACCACCGACAAGTAAAACGCAGTCAGAACCGGAAAACGTGACGGGTCCGCCAGACCGGCAAGACCCGCATAGACCGGAAGCAAACCCAGCATTGCACCGGCAGGCGCCGGAACGCCCACAAAATGGCGTGTCGCCGCCCCGTCAGGCACTGCCCGGCTTATGTTGAACCGCGCCAGCCGCAGACAGGCGCAAACAGCAAAAACCAGCACAAACACCCAGCCGAAACCGGCCATTGGCCCAGTCAGCGCATAGCCAAAAACCAAAATTCCGGGGGCAACCCCGAAACTGACAAAATCCGAAAAACTGTCCAGTTCCGCGCCAAAGGAACTTGCGGCGTTCAGCTTGCGGGCAAGCAACCCGTCCATGCCATCCAGAATAGCCGCAAGAATAATAAGGGCGGCGGCCAGTTCAAACCGACCATCAAATGTATACCGAATCGCACTAAGCCCTGCACACATGCCCATAATCGTTACAAGATTGGGCACCAACTGCACGAATGACAGGGTATCGCGGCGGTATGGCATGTCAGCGAATCGCGGCCATACGGCGCGACTCCGTGCTTGTCAGGTCGGCAATTACGGTTTCTGCAGAAATCATCGTCTGGCCAAGCGCCACCAATGGCTCCACCCCGTCGGGCAAATACACATCCACGCGCGACCCAAACCGAATCATCCCGAAACGCGCGCCGGTATCCAGCATCTGCCCTTCTTCAACCTCGCACAGGATACGCCGCGCCACCAGTCCGGCAATCTGGACAACAGCAATCTTGCGCCCGTCTGCCATTTCCAGCGCCATGGAATTTCGCTCATTGTCAACCGACGCCTTGTCCAGTGATGCATTCAGGAACTTGCCGGGCCGATAGGCAATCTTGGCCACCCGCCCGGCAATGGGTGCGCGGTTCACATGGCAGTTAAACACATTCATGAACACTGAAACGCGTGTCAGGGGCTGGTCGCCCATCTCCAGTTCAGTGGGCGGCACAGCGGGTTCAATCAACGAAATCACGCCATCGGCGGGGCTGACGAACAACCCCTCGCGCACAGGGGTCTGGCGGTCAGGGTCCCGAAAGAAATAGTAACACCACACTGTCAGGCCAACGCCCACCCAGCCCAGCGGCTGCCAGATCAGGAACAAAACCAGCGTGACCACCGCAAAAATGGGGATGAACTTGTATCCCTCCTTGTGGATCGGCTTTACCACGGTCGAAAGCATGTCAGCGGCCATTCGGCCCTCCTGTTATGTCAGATGGGGTCTATGTCACCCTCGGCGCGCCTTGCATGAAACGACGCGGCAAACCCGTCAAGGTCACTCGCCACGATAGCGCTCCGCAACCCCTGCATCAACCGCTGGTAATAGGTCAGATTATGCCATGTCAGCAGCATGGAGCCGATGATTTCATCCGCCTTGATGACATGGTGCAGATACGCGCGGCTGTAGTTGCGGCAGGCTGGGCAGGTGCAGCCATCTTCCAGCGGGCGCGGGTCATCACGGTGGCGCGCATTGCGCAGATTGACCGGCCCGCGCGCAGTCCATCCCTGCCCGGTGCGCCCCGACCGCGACGGCAGCACGCAGTCAAACATGTCCACCCCGCGCTGGACCGCGCCCACAATATCATCCGGCTTGCCCACCCCCATCAGGTAGCGCGGCTTGTCGTCAGGCAGTTGCGCGGGGGCATAATCCAGCACATCGAACATAACCTCCTGCCCCTCGCCCACGGCCAGCCCGCCAATGGCATAACCGTCAAATCCGATCTCGCGCAGTTTCTCGGCGCTTTCGGCGCGCTGGTCACGGTAGATGGACCCCTGCTGTATACCAAACAGCGCATGACCGGGCCGGTCCCCAAACGCGGCCCGCGACCGCGCCGCCCAGCGCATGGACAGTTCCATGGACGCGCGCGCCACTTTCTCATCTGCGGGAAAGGGCGTGCATTCATCGAAGGACATGACAATATCGGACCCCAGCAAACGCTGGATTTCCATCGAGCGTTCAGGGCTAAGCATATGACGCGATCCGTCAATATGGCTGGCAAAACGCACGCCTTCTTCCGTCAGCTTGCGCAGGCTGGCCAGCGACATGACCTGAAATCCGCCCGAATCCGTCAAAATGGGCCGGTCCCAGTTCATGAAGCTGTGCAACCCGCCAAGGGCTGCAATGCGTTCGGCGGTGGGGCGCAACATCAGATGATAGGTATTGCCAAGCAAAATATCCGCACCCGTTTCGCGCACCGACTCGGGCATCATCGCCTTGACCGTCGCCGCCGTGCCCACCGGCATGAACGCAGGTGTACGAATCTCGCCGCGTGGCGTGTGAATTGTGCCGCTGCGCGCGCGCCCGTCACGGGCGGATATGTCAAAACGGAATGTCATCTGTCTGGCCCCTTGCTCGGACATGCCCCTTTGCCGCAAATCCGGCCAGTTGCCAAGGGGCCGCCCTGCCCCTTCATCTTGCAAAAAATACTCAAATCCGACATCACGGCCGCGCCTTGCGCAAATATACATAATACGCGCCGCTGCCCCCGTGGCGCAAATGCGCTTCGCGCAATTCCAGCACTGCACCTGCCAGTGGCGCCATGCGCAGCCATTGCGGCACGTCATGTTTCAATGCCCCGCGCCTGCGCGGGATGGGGCCGTCATCCTCGACAGATTTTCCCTTGCCGGTGATGACCAGCACCAATCGCAAGCCTTGCGCCTGCGCGCGCAGAATAAACCCGTTCAACGTCGCATGTGCCTGGGCCAGCGTCATGCCATGCAGGTCAATACGCGCATCAGGCTGCAGCTTGCCGCGTGTCATGCGCTGGAACTTCCGCTTGTCCATGCTGACAGGGGCACCCGCCAGCGCATCGGACAACGGGCGCACAAGATCATGCGTCACAGGGCGGGGCTGGGGGGTTGGCCGCATAACCGTGCTGCCATGTCGTGTAACCTTTGGCTGCGCTTTGCCGGGTGCGGGCGCAAACGCCTGTTCCACCTTTTCGGGCGCATCAAACGCATTCATCAAGTCCGATTTCAAAGGCCGCGCGCTTTGTGCGACGCGGCCCCATAATTCCAGGTCTTCGGGATGCAACCTGCGGGATTTGCGGGTCATCCCCCTGCCTCCGAGTTGTCACTCGCCAGTGGCGACAAGTTTCCAGTTCGGGCTGTCTGACGTCATATCGCGCGCAAAGGTCCAGACATCGCGCTGACGCTTGATCTCGTTCGGGTCCCCTTCAACAATCTCGCCACTGTGAAGCTTGCGCACCACAGATGTCAGTTCACCAAGGAACTTGATCGTAATTTCGCCTTCGCGGGTGTTTTCATCAAAACTGGCGCCCACAAGATCCAGTTCCCGCAACCCCACAAAGGACGCATCCACGCGCACGCCCTGCTGTTCACGCAATTGCACAACTTCGTCAAAACTGTTGAACACATCGCGCGACAGGAACGGCAGGATTGAGTCCATGTCCGACGATTCAAACGCCATCAGGATCATTTCATAAGCGCCGCGCGCGCCTTGCAGGAAATCCCCGACACTGAAATCGGGATCAACCGCTTTCATCCGTGCAAGGGCCTTGGCCATGTCGGACCCTTCGGGCACATGGTCGGTGATGTCGGTGTCAGGGCCACCGTCAATCACCTCGAATCGGGGTTTTGACAGCGGTTCAGACGCCCCGTCGCCGCGTTGCACAGGTTTTGACTCGAACCCGTCGCGCGTTCCAAGAACAGCGCGCAGGCGCAAAATAAGAAAGACAGCAATGCCTGCAAGAATAAGAAGCTGGATCACGGCGGGTTCCATTGTTACCTCGGCCAGGGGTTGGTATGGCGGTTCAAATGCTTATGTAAGGCGCGATGGCGGGCAAGTCTACCTTCCGCAGTAACATCATTTCAGACGAAAGGCCGAAAGATGTGGATTCTGATAGCCATTCTGGCCGTTCCGGTCATTGAAATTGCCCTGTTCGTTCAATTTGGCAGCGAAATTGGCGTGATTGGGACCTTGGCTTGGGTTTTTGCCAGCGGGGCTGTCGGTATTTTGCTGATGCGGCTGGAACCCTACAGAAATGCCGAAGGCGTGCGGGCAGCACTTGCGCAGGATTCCAGCCCGGCCAGTCCCATGGCACATTCGGCGCTGCGCATGATTGGCGCCTTGCTGCTGGTGCTTCCCGGTTTCTTTACTGACGCGATGGGGCTTTTGCTGTTGCTGCCGCCGGTGCGCAATGTGCTTCTGGCGCGTCTTGTCCTGCATGTGCGCACGGCGCGGCCGCGTGACGACATTATTGATGGAGAGTATGTCCGCCAACCTGACATGGCAGATGACACCACCCCCCTACCCCGACAGGAAAAGCGGGATTGAGCCACCCGCCCCCCCCTGCTACAAGCGCGCGCAAGAATAACTGACCCACAACAGGAGCCTGGGAAACATGGCAGAAGAAACCAACGGCGCACAACCCGCCGAAGCACCAAAAGTCAACATGCGCGTTCTGGCGCAATTTGTCCGCGACCTTTCATTTGAAAATGTCGCTGCGCAAAAAAAGCTGCAGGGCAGCAATGTTCAGCCTGACATACAGGTTCAGGTCAGCCTTGATGCCAACAAGCGCGACGTTGAAAACCAGTATGAAGTCGCCACCAAGTTCAAAATCACATCCAAGAACAAAGAAGACGGCCAGGCGCTGTTCATCGTGGAGCTGGACTATGTCGGCGTTTTCCTGATTGAGAATGTGCCCGCTGAGCAGCTGCACCCGTTCTTGCTGATCGAATGCCCGCGCATGATTTTCCCCTTCGCGCGCCGCATCATTTCCGATGTCACACGCGATGGCGGCTTCCCGCCGCTGAATCTGGACACAGTTGATTTTCTGGCGCTGTATAAACAGGAAATCCAGCGTCAAGCCGCATTGCGCGCCCAGCAGGGCGAAGCGCCCGTCGCCAACTAAGGCACGACCTGCCCACAAGATTTGCCCCTGCGCACCGCGCGGGGGTTTTTCCATATTCGCCTTGTCCCGCTTGCAGCATGGTCCATCCATACGCTAGGGAAGGCAAAACCCCCATTTCACACGAAGGAAAGCACATGGCGTCCTATCAATATGTTTACCACATGGATGGTGTGTCCAAAACCTATCCCGGCGGCAAGAAATGCTTTGAAAATATCCGCCTGTCCTTCCTGCCGGGGGTGAAAATCGGGGTTGTGGGCGTGAATGGCGCGGGGAAATCCACGCTTCTGCGCATCATGGCGGGCACCGACAAGGATTTCACCGGCGAGGCATGGGCCGCCAAAGGGGCCAAAGTGGGCTACCTGCCGCAGGAACCTGACCTTGACCCCAATCTGGACGTGCGCGGCAATGTCATGCTGGGTGTCGCGGAAAAACAGGCAAAACTGGACCGCTATAACGAACTGGCCATGAACTATTCGGATGAGACCGCCGATGAAATGGCCGCCCTTCAGGACCAGATCGACGCAGAAAACCTGTGGGACCTGGACAGCCAGATCGATGTCGCCATGGAAGCGCTGCGCTGCCCGCCCGACACTGCCAATGTCGACACCCTGTCAGGTGGCGAAAAACGCCGCGTGGCGCTGTGCAAGCTGTTGCTGGAAGCGCCCGACATGCTGCTTCTGGACGAACCGACCAACCACCTTGACGCCGAAACCATTGCATGGCTGCAAAAACACCTGATCGAATACAAGGGCACCATCCTGATTGTCACCCATGACCGCTACTTTCTGGATGACATCACCAGCTGGATTCTGGAACTCGATCGTGGGCGCGGCATCCCCTATGAAGGGAATTATTCCGCATGGCTGGAACAAAAGGCAAAACGCCTGGCGCAAGAAGCGCGCGAAGACAAGTCGCGCCAGAAATCGCTGGAACGCGAGTTGGAATGGATCAGGGCAGGCGCGAAGGCGCGGCAGACCAAATCCAAGGCGCGAATTGCCGCCTATGAAGAAAAGGCAGGCCAGTCCGAGCGCGAAAAGATTGGCCGCGCGCAGATCATCATTCCCAATGGTCCCCGCCTTGGCGGCAAGGTCATCGATATCCAGAACCTGCAAAAAGGCTATGGCGACCGGCTGCTGATCGAAGACCTGTCCTTCGCGCTGCCACCGGGTGGCATTGTCGGTGTGATCGGTCCCAACGGCGCGGGCAAATCCACGCTGTTTCGCATGCTGACCGGACAGGAACAGCCCGACGCGGGCAGTATTGAATTCGGTGACACCGTGCAACTGTCCTATGTCGACCAGTCGCGCGACGCGCTGGACCCGAAGAAAACCGTGTGGGAAGAAATCAGCGACGGGCTGGACATCATCCAGCTGGGCGATGCCGAGGTGAATTCCCGCGCCTATGTCGGTGCCTTCAACTTCAAGGGGGGTGACCAGCAAAAGAAAGTGGGCCTTCTGTCAGGGGGTGAACGCAACCGCGTGCATATGGCCAAATTGCTGCGCGCGGGCGGCAATGTGCTGTTGCTGGACGAACCGACCAACGATCTGGACGTGGAAACCCTGCAAGCACTGGAAGCCGCGCTGGAAGATTTCGCAGGCTGCGCCGTGGTCATCTCCCACGACCGCTTCTTCCTTGACCGGCTGTGCACGCATATCCTGGCGTTTGAAGGCGAGGCGCATGTCGAATGGTTCGAGGGCAATTTCGCGGCCTATGAAGAAGATAAAAAACGTCGGTTGGGGCCTGATGCGCTGGAGCCGAAGCGGGTGAAGTATAAGAAGTTTACGAGGTGAGAGGATTATGAGTGAGCAACGTGGCCGTTCAGTAAGACTCTTCCTAGCTGAGGGTTCCGCAACAGGAATACTAACTGCTGAAATAGTAAACTGGACTGGCCACATGTTGGCAGCCCCACGAACTAGACTTGAAATCGCACTAAAGCGGGATGAACTCAAGAAAACCGGCGTCTATATCCTTTACAGTGATGCATTCGGGGGCGATTTACCGTCTGTCTATGTCGGCGAAGGCGACGAGATCGCCTCGCGCCTACGGTCGCATGCCAGAGACGACTCCAAAGACTTCTGGGATCGCTTCGTTGCGATAACGAGCAAAGACCTAAACCTTACAAAGGCCCATGTGAAGTATCTGGAAGGGCGTTTAATCAGGTTTCTACTCGACGCTAAAAAATGCAGCCTGATGAATCGCACTGAACCTACGTTTGAAAGGCTTCCGGAAGCAGACATATCCGATATGGAGAGCTTCTTAGATGAACTCCAGCTTTTACTTCCTGTGGTTGGAGTGGATTTTTTGCGTAGGCCAAAATTGAAAGTTCGTGAACAACGTGACGATGATACCCAGATCTTCTTTTGTGTTAAAAATGCAGGCAAGGGCATTTCAGCGAAAGCCACTGAAATTGACGGGGAGTTTGTGGTGCTTGCAAATTCGATTGGGCACCTAAATGAAGCTCCATCGTTTCATGAACGAATAAAAACATTTCGGGATCAAGCGCTTGAAAGCGGGCGCTTGTCCAGAATTGATAACGAGCACTTTAAGGTATTAGAAGATATTGCATTCAATAGCCCAAGTGCTGCGGCAGTGTTCCTATTTGGAACCAGCCGCAACGGGCGAACCGATTGGCTGGTAGATGGGAAGAACATTTCCTATGGTAGCTGGAAAGATATCCAGCTTGAGTCCTCCGAACGTGAGATTTTGATTTAGCGATTCCTAACTCACCGCCGCCGTTGTTCGGTTTCTGCCACCACATCGAACAACCGCGCTGACAACTGCCCGCCAAAGCGCATATTGCCCAGAATAACGGTGGTTTCCGCGCCGGTGTCGTCGCGGATGACCCATTGGCGCAATTCCGTGGGGTTGGCGGAAAAATTCAGGCGGATGGACCCGTATTGCGGGTTGTCGGGGTCCTGGGCGACTACGGTTGTCACATCACCGTCGACCGTGTGGCCCACAACCATGCGCGCGCGCTGGAAATCCACATTCCGTTCCAGAATGATGTTCAGCGGCGTCTGGCGCAACGGGTATTGGTTTGGCCCCTGATTGGACCGCCCGTCAAACACCGACAGCTGACTGCCGCCCGCCATGACCAACGCGTTTTCGGGCGGGTCATATTCAAACCGCATGCGCCCCGGACGGCGGATATATAACCGCCCTGTCACCAGCGACCCGTCAGGGTTTATCTGCGTAAACTCCCCTTCTGCAGTGGTGAAGCTGTTGAAATAGCCCGAGATTTCCGCAAGCGGAATAGCCTGGGCCATGGCTGGCCGGACCAGCGCAAGCGCTGGCAGGGACAGAAGAAGGGAACGGCGTGTGATACTCATGACACCCTAAATAATGCACGATACGACAAGGGCAAAGCCACGATCTGTTCACGCGCCCTGACAAGGCAGAGAGTTGCCTATCAAGACATGTTACCCCTGTTCGGGAATCAGGATTTCGCGTTTTCCGACATGGTTTGCAGGCGTGACAAGCCCTTCATCTTCCATCTGTTCAACCAGACGCGCGGCCTTGTTATAACCGATGCCCAGTTTGCGCTGAATGTAGCTGGTGGAACATTTGCGGTCCTGAATGACCACCTGCACCGCCTGATCATACAGCGCATCTTCGCCGGTGGTATTGCCGCCAAGGCCAAGAACCGCATCAATATCGGCTTCCTTGTCGGATTCGGGCCCATCGACCACGCCTGATTTATAATCCGGGGGACCAAAGGATTTCAGGTGGTTGACGATCTCCTCCACCTCCTCGTCGCTGACGAAGGGACCATGCACACGGGTAATGCGCGACCCCCCCGCCATATACAGCATGTCCCCCATGCCCAGCAGCTGTTCCGCCCCCTGTTCGCCCAGAATGGTGCGCGAGTCGATCTTGCTGGTCACCTGAAACGAAATCCGTGTGGGGAAGTTTGCCTTGATGGTGCCGGTGATCACATCAACCGAGGGGCGCTGCGTGGCCATGATCAGGTGAATACCCGATGCACGCGCCATCTGCGCAAGGCGCTGGATGCAGGCTTCAATCTCCTTGCCTGCAACCATCATCAGGTCGGCCATCTCATCCACAATGACAACGATATAGGGCAGCAATTCGGGCGCGAATTCCTCGGACTCGAACACCGGATCGCCGGTTTCATCGTCAAAACCCGTCTGGATGGTGCGCTTGAACATCTCGCCTCGTGCCAGCGCTTCGCGCACGCGGCCGTTGAACCCTTCGATATTGCGCACACCCATCTTGGACATCTTGCGATAGCGCTCTTCCATCTCCCCCACGACCCATTTCAGCGCGACAACCGCTTTCTTGGGGTCCGTCACAACCGGCGACAACAGGTGCGGAATGCCATCATAGACGGACAGTTCCAGCATTTTGGGGTCAATCATGATCATGCGGCATTCATCCGGCGTCAGACGATACAGCAGCGACAGGATCATGGTGTTGATGGCCACTGATTTGCCCGAACCTGTGGTCCCCGCAATCAGCAAATGCGGCATCTTGGCCAGGTTGGCGACAACGGGTTCGCCGTCTATTGCCTTGCCCAGCGCCAGCGGCAGGCGCATTTGCGTATCGCCAAAATCGCGCGCCGACAGAATTTCGCGCAAAACCACCTTTTCGCGGTGGGCATTGGGCAATTCAATCCCGATGATGGACCGCCCCGGAACCGTCGACACCCGCGCCGACAGCGCCGACATGGACCGCGCTATGTCATCGGCCAGACCAATGACGCGGCTGGCCTTAAGGCCCGGTGCGGGTTCCAGTTCATATTGGGTGACAACCGGGCCGGGGCGAACGCTGACAATTTCACCGCGCACGCCGTAATCATCCAGCACCGATTCCAGCATCCGCGCGTTTTCTTCCAACGCCTCATCGCTCAGGGAATAGCGCTGAACATTGGCGGGGCTTTCCAGCAATGACAGGGGCGGCAGTTCATAACTTTCCACTGCGCCATGGTCGAAGGGGAATGTTGGTTCTGCCTCGGCGCGGGCCTGACGCGAGGTTTGGGGTTTCACAGGCTGGGCGGCCACAACGCGGCGTTGCAATACCTGACCGGGGCGCACGGCCATTGCAGGGTCATGTGGCTGTGGCGCGGACTGGGCGGGGGGTGTCCAATCAACGGGGGCCACAGGGGTTTGAACGCGGGCAACGGGCGCGGCAGGCTGTGCCGCAAGCATCCAGTCGGGCATATGAATATTACCCATCACTGGCGCGTCCATCTGGGTGGTAAAGGTGGCGCTTGCAAGCGGTTGCTGCGGCTGCAGGTGGTCATCAAGGCGCGACGCGGGCGCCTGCAAGGGTGGTTCCTGCACTGCGCGCGGTCCTGTCGCGGCAGGGGCGGGGCGCAGGTTCGGGTTAAACACCTGCACAGGTTTTGCATGCCTGCGATGGCGCACCGCATCTGCAATTCGGTTGCTGATCTGGTCTGGCGCGGGGGCAGTTGCGGCCATGGCGGCGTTGCGCAATTGCGGTTCCACCAGTTCGGGTTCCGGCATGGGGGCCGGTTCAGCGCCGCGCATGCTTAGGGATTTCAACTTGGACAACAAACCGCCTGCGCGCGCCTCGGCTTCTGGTGCGTCGTCATAGGGCAGGGGCGCAGGCTGCTGCATGCCGGTGCGCTGGGGGGGTCGCGCCCGCGCAGGAGGGGGCGGCATATCTGCAACCAACGGGTCGATCAGCACATGTTCATCCCCGTCCCCGTGCCAGTCATCGGGCGCATACCCTGCAGGCCGGATCACGGGCGCATTGCGGCGTGTCAAAACCGGCTCGGGGGCTGTCGGGTGCGCGCGCGAAAGCACGGGGGCGCGGTCGTGGTGATAGGCATCTGGCGCATGCTGCGCGCGCACAGCGCCTTGCGCAGCGCGGGCCTGCTGATAGTCTTGCGCCCTGCGCGCCACAGCACCGCCCGCAACCCTGGCCCCGCGCAGCCCGCCGGACACGCCGCCGCGCAACACGGCCATGGCCCCGGCATAGGTCAGGATGACACCCGTAAGCAGGAACCGCGCGAAGCTCAGCGCTTCGCGCTGGCTGACACCCATCACGAACCCCCAAACCGCAAGACAGGCGAACAACATAAACAGCGACATGAACCCGACACCCGCAGCGGGCGACATGGGCAATGCGTTGACCACAGCACCCAGCACCGTGTCGCCAAACACGCCGCCCATGCCATACAGCCTGTCCCAGCTTTCAGCGGGCACAAAGCTGGCGCACCAGATCGACGTGACCGCAACAGCCAATGGCAAGAATACGCCGCGCGCCATAACCGCATCATGTCCGCGCCCCGACACCAGCCGCAGGCCCCAGCCCGCCAGAAACAACACAACCCCCCAAGACGCCATTCCCGCAATCACCATCAGCGGTTGCGCAATTGACGCGCCCACGCGCCCCAAGGAATTCTGGACCGGCGCATCACTGGCAGCCATCCAGCCAGGATCTGCCGGCGAATAAGATCCCAGCATCAGCGCAATGGCAAACGCCAGCGCCACCAACCCAAGGCCCGCCAATTCGCGCCCGCGTTTTTGCAACACGGCCTGCAATTTGCTGTCCAGAAGCGGATCGCGCTTGTCCATATTGTAAGATGCCATCTGACGCGCCCTTTGGGTTTAACTATACAGGCAGGTGCGCAACCGGATCAGCGCGTCCTGCATTTCATCAATCAAATTCACCATCGCCACACGAATAAATCCCTGACCGGGGTTAAACCCGTCCACGTCGCGCGACAAATACGCCCCCGGCAACACGCGAATGCCTGTTTCCGTCCACAGCTTCAGGGCGGCCGTTTCGCCGTCCGCCACGGGCAGCCACAGGAAAAACCCGCCCGCTGGCCCCGCGTAACCGGGCACATTGCCGAAAATACGATCTGCAAGCGCATATTTCTGCTGATACAACGCACGAGAGCGGTTCACATGCGCCTCATCCGCCCAAACGGCGGCAGCGACATGTTGCAACGGTTCGGGCAGCGGCGCCCCGCTATAGGCGCGCAACTGCCGGATCCGGCGGATACATTCCACACCGCCCGCCACAAAACCCGACCGCAGCCCCGGCAGGTTTGACCGCTTGGACAGCGAATGAAACGACAAGACGCGTTCAAGGTCGGCACCCATTTCGGCCGCAATTTCCAGCGCACCGGGCGGCGGCGTGTCGCGGTAAATTTCAGAATAGCATTCATCTGCGAAAATACGGAAATCATACTTTTCGGCCAGCGCGATCAGGCTGCGCCAATACGCGGCATCAGCAACCGACCCTTGCGGGTTGGCGGGTGAACAGACATAGGCAATCGCCACGCGGTCCAGCACATCAGCGGGCAGGCTGGCATAATCGGGCAAATGGCCAGTGGCTTCGGTTGCCGCGACAAAACGCGGTTCCGCCCCCACAGCAAGCGCCGCCACGGCATAGACCTGATAAAACGGGTTCGGCGTCAGGATAACAGGGGTCTGCCCGTTCTTGCGTTCAGGGCATAGCGCAAGCGCCGCGTTGAACAACCCTTCGCGTGTGCCGTTCAGAACCATCAGGTTCTGTGGTGTCAAGAAAACACCGTAACGTCTTGAAATCCAGTCTTGAATCGACTGCAACAAGGGGGGTATGCCCTCATTCGCGGGGTATTTTGCAAAACTGCCGATATTCGCATTCAACACATCCGCCAGAAAGGGCGGCATGTCGTGGCGCGGTTCGCCAATGGTCATGGCGACAGGGTCACCACCGGGTTGGTGATGATCCAGAAGCGCGCGCAGGCGCGGGAATGCGTATTCAGGCAGGTTCGAAAACCGCTCTGGGTATGCCATGGAATGCCTCGACTGCTCGGGGTCTTTTGCCCCATTATGGGGTGCAGGATAACGCGCAGGGGCCGCCCCGTCCAGAAAAACGACTGAAGTTTTGCCAATAACCCCGCGATATTGTGGCATTTTCGCAGGTCCCTACAGGGCGCTACCATATATGGCGGTAACCCGGCAAGTTAGCCGCTATTGGTTGGGTCCAACACGCTGGATACCCCCTATCGCAGGGACAGCGCCGCTTCCGCCGCGGTCCCAAGGCGCAACAGCCGATCTTCGGCCATGGGCGGACACATCAGGCTTAGGCCCGCTGACGGCACAGCCGTGGGCAGTGTCAACGCACACAGACCCAACATATTGCCAATACGCGTATTGCGCAGCGTCAGCAGGTTTTCAGCGGTGAAATAGGCATGATCCTCCAGCAGGCGCCGTGCATTGGGCGGCATGTTGGGCGCTGTTGGCAGCAGCACTGCATCATATCCGGCAGTTTCCGCAAGATAGCTGGCACGGTGGCGCATCAGCGCATCCCATGCTGCAATATAGTCAGTGGCCAAATGGTCCCGGCCCGACCGGAAGCGTTCCAGCACTGGCGGGAACATGATTTCGGGCGCCGCTTCAATCTGCTCTCGCCAAGTGCTGTAGCATTCCGGTGTATAGATAATGGCTGCCAACGCCAGCGCCTCGCTGACGCAGGACAATGATTTGCGCGAAATCTTCGCACCGGCCCTTGCCAGCTTATCGACCGCGCCATCGAACGCTTGTGCAGGCGTGTCGCGGATGCCGTCAAACGGGGCGCCGTCCAGAACCAGAAACCGCCGCCCCGACAAGCTGGCACCGCGCAAATCCGGCGCGGGGCGGTTTTCCAGCGCGGACAGCATCAGCGCGCAATCCTCGACACTGCGTGCCAGCGGGCCGGCGGAGTCGAACTTCGGCGCAAGCGGCACCACACCTTGCAGGGTCAGCCGCCCGTGCGTGGTTTTCAATCCGACCAGATCATTCCATGCCGCTGGAATACGCACAGACCCGCCCGTGTCCGACCCCATCGCCACAGCTGCCAGCCCGAACGCCACCGAGGCCGCCGCCCCGGACGAACTGCCACCGGGCACGGCGTCAGGGTCGTTGACACATGGCGGCGTGGCAGTCACCGGATTTAGCCCCAGACCGGAATAGGCAAATTCGGTCTGATGTGTCTTGCCCAGACAGATTGTCCCCGCGCGCGTCATGATCTGCAACAGCGCCGCGTCATGGTCGGGCACACGGCCCTTGAGCACCGCTGACCCGCTTTCCGTGGCGACACCCGCCGTGTCGAACAAGTCTTTCCATGACAGGGGCACGCCGTCCAGCACATGGCGGCGCAACCCGGCGCGCGCCCGGTCGCGCGCGGCAATCGCTTCATCCAATGCGCGGCTTTCGGTCAGGCGCGCATAAATGCGCGCCCCTGAAGGATGTGCCGCAATGGCCGCCAGATACGCTTCGCTTAGCGCAAGCGGGCACAGATTGCCTGCAGCAATGGCGCGGCCCTGTTCTGCGGCGGGTCTGGTCAGCCAAGCTTCACTCATGATGCGGTTTCCCTGTTTTCTGGGGCCAGCCGGGGGCTGTCTGCCCCCGGACCCCCAGAGAGTATTTTGTGCAAGATGAAATGGGAACTGCAAATTTGTCCGCTTTGCCGCATGGACAAGTCTGTGCACCGTGCCATAATTGCAAGATGACATATGATGCAGATATCCTGATTGTGGGCGGCGGGTTGAATGGCCCGTCATTGGCACTGGCGCTGGCACAGGGCGGCTTGAGGGTCATCATAATTGATGCCCTGCCCCGCGATACGCGCGAAGGGGCGGAATTTGACGGGCGGGCCTATGCGCTGGCGCTGGCATCCGCCCGTGTGCTCGACGGGATCGGGATTTGGGATGCTGTGGCCGCGCATGCGCAGCCCATCTTGCAGATCAAGGCCAGTGACGGGCGCGCAGGCGAAGGGGCAGCGCCGTTTTTCCTGCATTTCGACCATGCCGAGATTGAAGAAGGCCCCATGGGCCACATGCTGGAAGACCGCTATTTGCGCCGCGCGCTTCTGGACGCGATGGACAGCACCCCCAACATTACCCAGATGGAAGGGCACCGCGTTATCGCGCAGGAGGTGGGTGCCGATGGCGTGAGCGTCACCACAGATGACGGGCAGACCCTGCGCGCGCGTGTTCTGGTAGGCTGTGACGGGCGCGACAGCGCCGTGGCGCAGCGTGCAGGTATCAAGCGCACTGGCTGGGATTATGGCCAGACCGCGCTGGTATGTGCCATTGCGCATGATCGCCCGCATCAGGGCTGCGCGCATCAGTTCTTCATGCCTGCCGGACCGCTGGCCATACTGCCGCTGCCGGGCAACCGGTCATCGATTGTGTGGAGCGAACGCACAGACACTGCCGCCATGATTCATGCCATGACGGATGCCGAGTATCTGGCCGCGCTGCGCCCGCGTTTTGGCGATTTTCTTGGGGATATTGCGCTGGCGGGCAAGCGATTTGCCTATCCTTTGCGCCTGACGATTGCCAACAGCTTCATTGCGCCGCGTCTGGCGCTGGTGGGTGATGCTGCCCATGGCATGCACCCGATTGCGGGTCAGGGGTTCAATTTCGGGCTGCGCGATGTGGCCGCCCTGGCGGAGGTGGTGATTCTGGCGGCCCGCAGGGGCGAGGATATTTCCAGCCCCCTTGTTCTGGAACGCTACCAGCAATGGCGACGGTTTGACACCATGATGATGGCCGTGGGCACTGACGGCGTGAACCGCCTGTTTTCCAACGATTCCGCATTGATGCGCGGGGTGCGGGGCCTCGGCATGGGGGTTGTTCAGTCGCTGCCGGGGCTGCGCCGCCGGTTCATCCGCGAAGCCGCAGGGCTTACGGGTGATCTGCCGCGCCTGATGCGGGGCGTGCCGATCTGAGCGGGGTCACTTCGGGTCAGCCAACGCCAGTAATGCGGCTACGTCCAGCCGGGAATTGCCCATGTTCAACTGGCCTGCGCCATCGCGGGGCCAGTCCTTGCGGGGTCGGTCGACATATATTTCAACGCCGTTTCCGTCGGGGTCGTTGAAATACAGCGCTTCTGAAACACCATGATCGGCGGCGCCATCCAGTTGCACACCCGCCTGAAGCAGCTTGTGCAACACCTGCGCCATGGCCACCCTGTCAGGATACAGCACCGCCAGATGATACAATCCCGTATGTCCGGCAGGGGCCGGGCGCGCGCCTGCGCTGTGCCATGTATTCAACCCGATATGATGATGATATCCGTCCGCACCCATAAAAACCGCCTGCGTGCCGTATCGCTGTGTCACCCCGAACCCAAGCAAGCTGTAGAAAGCAACGGCGCGGTCCAGATCGGCCACTTTCAAATGAACATGGCCAATCATGGGGCCGGCGCGGGGGGTGGTTTGGCTGGGCATATCCTGTCCTTTCAGTTCCAGATAAGTATAGGATCGGGCGATGGGCGCGGAAACTCGGCAATTTCACGCAGGTATTGTGCGGTTTTCACCCCCTTGTGATAACAAAAACTGACCAAATTCAGCCGTTGTGACGTATCATCCCGAAATAAACCCAAAGGATTCTGCACATGAAGCGATACGCTTTTGCATTCTGGTTGATCGCACTCTTTGCGCCAGCCCTGCCCGCCACCGCGCAACAAATCCAGACCGCCATTGTCGCAGGAGGGTGTTTCTGGTGCGTGGAATCAGATTTCAGGCGCGTTGATGGGGTGGTGGATGTGCGTGTGGGATTCACCGGGGGCACAACACCTGATCCCATCTATGAAGATGTGGCGCGCGGGCGCACTGACCATATAGAAGCGGCCATCATCAGCTTTGACCCTGCGCGCGTGAGCTATGACCAGATACTGCATATGTTCCTGCGGTCGATCGATCCGCTGGACGCTGGCGGGCAATTCTGTGACCGTGGTGCGCATTACACCACGGCCATTTTCGCCACCCCCGCACAAACCGAACAGGCGCAGGTCGCCATAGCCGAGGCAGAGGCCGAACTGGGCCAAAGCATTGTCACCCCCGTGCGCGAAGCGGCCACATTTTATGAAGCTGACGACTTTCATCAGAATTACGCCAATTCTGCCGAACGCACATTGACGCGCTTTGGCTGGATCGAACGGCGCGACGCATATAAAGCTTACCGCGAAGGTTGCGGGCGCGACCAGCGCGTGCGCGAAGTCTGGGGGAATTCAGCCGCCTTCACGGGCTAAGGCGTCAATTTCTGCGCGGGCGGGCATGGCACTGGCCGCCCCCGCGCGGGACACCTGCAATGCCGCGGCGCTGGTTGCAAACTGCATTGCGGGTGCTGCCTCCATCCCCTCGGCCAGTGCGGCAATCAGGGCACCTGCGAAGCAATCTCCTGCGCCGGTGGTGTCCACGACAGGCACGCGCAATGCGGGAACAAAAATTTCCGGCGCGCCCTTTTCATGGCAACTTGCCCCTTTCGCCCCTCGCGTTACCACCACTGTTTGAACAGGCAAATCCGCAATCGCCACGCCCAGCGCGTCCTGCAATTGCTGGGCTTCAACCTCGTTCATCATCAGTATGGCTATGAACGGCAACACTGCCTGCACCGCATCCGGCGCAAAGGGGGCTGCCGAATAGACAACCTTCATGCCGCGCGCGGCCGCAGCTGCGGCAATTTCCGGCTGCCATGCGGTTTCATTCTGCATCAGCAGGTAGTCGCCCGCTTGCGCAGCATCCAACGCCTGCAGCACAGGATCAAGCGCCAGCGCATGATTGGCCCCGCCATGCAGCAAAATGGCATTCTCGCCGCTGCGGTCGACCATTATGATGGCATGGCCTGTCGCGGCATCCGTCACCTGCACGCCAGCGCAATCCACGCCGGAAGCTTCCATCACATCACGCATGGCCAA
This sequence comes from Roseinatronobacter sp. NSM, assembly GCF_052379845.1. Taxonomy (NCBI): domain Bacteria; kingdom Pseudomonadati; phylum Pseudomonadota; class Alphaproteobacteria; order Rhodobacterales; family Paracoccaceae; genus Roseinatronobacter; species Roseinatronobacter sp. NSM. Next base: position 54,839 of record NZ_JBQTCF010000029.1, read on the forward strand.
CCCGTCCGCACCAACGGCGCCCAGATGGCACACTTGCGCCCCCGCACGCGCTGCCGCCACTGACTGGTTTGCGCCCTTGCCGCCCAATTGCACACGGTAGTCATGGCTTGCCAGCGTTTCGCCCGCTGCGGGCAGGTGGTCAAGCGTATGAACATGGTCAATGTTGATTGACCCAAACCCCCAGATGCGCGATTTGTCTTCCATGCGTCAGACAATCTCGCAACTGGCCATTACGGCCATATTCAGAATATCGCTGACGGTGGACCCTGTCGAACATATCTGAATGGGTTTGGGCGCCCCTGCCAGAATTGGCCCGATCACTGTCGCGCCTGCCATTTCCTGCATCAACTTGACACTGATGGACGCGGAATGCCGCGCAGGCACCACCAGAATATTCGCTGGCCCTGTCAAGCGCGAAAACGGGTAATGCGCAGCAGCTTTCGGGTTCAGCGCAACATCCACTGTCATCTCGCCCTCATACTCGAAATCCACGCCGCGCGCGTCCAGAATACGCGGCGCAAGATGCATCTTCTCGGCGCGTTCGGACACCGGATACCCGAATGTCGAGAAGCTGACAAAAGCCACGCGCGGTTCCAGCCCCAGATGCCGCGCCACTGATGCCGCGCGCGTGGCAATATCGGCCAGATCAACCTCTGACGGCCATTCATGCACCAGCGTGTCCGCAATCAGCACAATCCGGCCCTTGTGCAACAGCGCCGTCACGCCAACCGCTCCATCTTGGGCGCGCGCATCAAACACATGGTTGATAAGGCCCAACACATGCGCCGATTTGCGCGTGGCCCCGGTTACCAGTGCATCGCCGTGGCCATGGGCCAGCATCAGCGCCGCAAACACATGGCGGTTACGCGCCGCCAGCCGATGAACATCTTTCAGGTCATGGCCCTGCCGTTGCAAGCGCTCATACAGATACTCCTTGTAGACACCCAGATGTCGCGTATTGCCCGCATTCACCACTGTCAGCTCGCGCACCGCATCGCCCAGGCCCTCTGCCTCCAGCTTGGCCTTCACGTCATCCTCGCGCCCCACAATCAACGCCTGCCCATAGCCGCCACGCTGATAGGCAACTGCGGCCCGCAACACGCGCTCATCATCGCCTTCGGCAAAAATCATGCGCGATTGCGCCTGTTTTGCCCGCGCATGAATGGATTGCAGCACACTTGCCGTAGGGTCCATCCGCGCCTTCAGCGATTGCACATAGCCGTCCATATCCACAATCGGGCGACGTGCCACACCTGTTTTCATCCCCGCCTTGGCCACAGCAGGCGGGATGGTGTAAATCAGGCGCGGATCAAACGGCGTGGGAATAATGTAATCGCGCCCGAAACTCAGCTTGCGCCCGTAAGCCATCGCCACCTCATCGGGCACATCCTCGCGGGCCAGTTCCGCCAGCGCATGCGCGCAGGCAATCTTCATCTCATCATTGATGGCGCGCGCATTGATATCCAGCGCACCCCGAAACAGATACGGAAATCCCAGAACATTGTTCACCTGATTGGGGTAATCACTGCGGCCCGTCGCAACAATCGCATCAGCGCGCACAGCATGGGCTTCTTCGGGTGTAATTTCAGGGTCAGGGTTGGCCATGGCAAAAATGACCGGATTATCCGCCATGGCCGCCACCATTTCAGGCGTGACAGCGCCCTTGGCCGACACGCCCAGAAACACATCTGCACCCACCATCGCCTCCTCCAGCGTGCGCGCATCGGTGCGCGCGGCATGGGCCGACTTCCATTGGTTCATCCCCTCGGTCCGGCCCTGCCAGATCACGCCCTTGGTATCGCACATGATGCAATTGTCCTGCAGCGCCCCCATGGACTTGATCAGTTCCAGACAGGCAATCCCCGCAGCGCCTGCCCCGTTCAGCACGATTTTGCAGTCTTCAATCCGCTTGCCCGACAACTCCAGCGCATTGATCAAACCGGCAGCACAAATCACCGCTGTGCCATGCTGGTCATCATGGAATACCGGAATATCCATGATTTCCTTCAACCGGCTTTCAATGATGAAGCATTCCGGCGCCTTGATATCTTCCAGATTAACCCCGCCAAAGGTCGGCCCCATCAACTTGACGGCATTGATAATCTCATCCGGGTCTTCGGTATCCAGCAAGATATCAATCGCATTCACATCGGCAAACCGCTTGAACAACACAGCCTTGCCTTCCATCACCGGCTTGGATGCCAGCGCGCCCAGGTTCCCCATGCCCAGAATGGCTGTCCCATTCGACACAACAGCGACCATATTGCCCTTGGTGGTGTAATCATACGCCGCCTGCGGGTCATCCGCGATGGCCTGAACCGGCACAGCCACCCCGGGGCTATAGGCCAGCGACAAATCCGCCTGTGTGGCCATGGGCTTCGAGGCGGTAATCTCGTATTTTCCCGGCGTCGGCGCGTGATGATACGCCAATGCCTCTTCTGCGGTGAATTTCGACTTGCGGGACATGGGCGCGGCTCCTCCTGATTATCTCCGTCATAAACAGTTGAACGCCGGGGGTAAATAAACGGAATCCAGATGTTAGCGCTCTCACCCCGGTGTTTCAGTCTGGGTTAAATATCCGCAGGGGGTGAATTGCGCGCGCCCGCGCGCAAGAGGGGGCGCGCGCCCCCTTTCCCCCATCCACGCCTTTCGCTACTTTCGCGCAAACAGGCCCCAGAAGGAACATTTCCCCGTGAATGACACCGTCACCCCCATGATGGCCCAATACCTTCAGGTCAAGCAGCAGCATCCCGATGCGCTGTTATTCTACCGCATGGGCGATTTCTACGAATTGTTCTTTGACGACGCCATCGCCGCCGCAGCCGCCCTTGACATTGCCCTGACCAAACGCGGCAAACATCTGGGCGAAGACATCGCCATGTGCGGTGTGCCCCATCACGCCGCCGAGGGGTATTTGCTGACCCTTATCCGCAAAGGGTTTCGCGTGGCCATCGCCGAACAGATGGAAACCCCCGAACAGGCCAAAAAGCGCGGCTATAAATCCGTGGTGCAGCGCGATGTCGTGCGCCTTGTCACCCCCGGCACCCTGACCGAGGAATCGCTTCTTGACGCACGCCGCCACAATTACCTGGCCGCTTTCACGGAACTGCGCGACGATGGCGCGCTGGCATGGGCCGACATCTCCACCGGGCAGGTGCGCGTCATGCCTTGCACCCGCCTGCACCTTGGCCCGGAACTGGCACGCCTTGCACCGCGTGAAATTCTTGTCAGCGACACGCAGGCCGAAACCTTGCGCCCGATTGCCGAAGACATGGGCGCAGCCCTGACAGCCCTTGCGCCCGCCAGCTTTGACAGCCAGTCTGCCGATAAGCGTCTATGCGACCTCTACAAAGTGCAAACCCTTGACGGGTTTGGCCAGTTCGGGCGGGCCGAACGCGCGGCCCTTGGTGCGCTGGTGGACTATCTGGACCTGACACAGCGCGGAAAACTGCCCCTGTTGCAGCCCCCCATCCGCGACTCCGCCGATGAGTTGGTGCAGATCGACGCGGCCACCCGCCGCAATCTGGAACTCACACAATCCCTGACAGGTGGGCGCGATGGGGCATTGCTGCATGTCATCGACCGCACGGCCACCGCCGCAGGCGCGCGGTTGCTGGAACGGCGGCTGTCATCACCATCAGCACGGCTGGACGTCATTCTGGCACGACAGGATGCTGTCACCTTTCTGCACGGGCAAAACCGCCTGCGCAACGACCTGCGCACTTGCCTTGGTGCAGTGCCTGACCTTGACCGCGCCTTGTCACGGATTGCACTGGACCGCGCTGGACCGCGCGACCTTGGCGCCATCCGCAATGCGCTGACACAGGCCATCGACATACACACCCGTTTCAACCAGCACACCCCCCCCGACCTGTTGCAAAACGCGGCGAACGCCCTGACCGGGCATGAAACGCTTCTGAACCTGCTGGATGCGGCGCTGGTGGCCGACCCGCCGCTTCTGGCCCGCGATGGCGGCTTCATCGCGCCAGGCCATGACCCGGACCTGGACGACGCGCGCACCCTGCGCGACGAAGGGCGCAGCGTGATTGCAAAAATGCAGGCGGATTACGCGCAGGACACGGGCATCCCCTCGCTGAAAATCAAGCATAACAACGTGCTGGGCTATTTCATCGAAGTGACCAGCACCCATGCGGACCGCATGCTGTCAGACCCGCTATCTGCGCGCTACATCCACCGCCAGACAACCGCCAACCAGGTGCGCTTCACCACAGTTGACCTGTCGGAAATGGAAACCCGCATCCTGAATGCAGGCGCGCGGGCGCTGGAAATTGAAAAACGCCTGTTTGCACAATTGCGCGACGCCATCCTTGAACGCGCCCCCCATCTGGCCCAAACCGCCCAGGCACTTGCCGAAATCGACCTTGCAGCCGCGCTTGCCGATCTGGCACGCGCGGGCAACTGGTGCGCCCCGCGGCTTGATACCTCGCGCAGCTTTGCCATTACGGGCGGGCGCCATCCCGTGGTTGAAACGGCCCTTGCCCGCAGCAATGGCAGCTTCATCGCCAATGACTGCGACCTAAGCGCCGCTGACGGCGCGGCCATCTGGTTGCTGACAGGCCCTAACATGGCCGGGAAATCCACCTTCCTGCGCCAGAACGCGCTGATTGCCATTCTGGCGCAAATGGGCGCCTGGGTGCCCGCCACGAACGCCCATATCGGCCTTGTCAGTCAGGTGTTCAGCCGCGTCGGCGCCAGCGACGATCTGGCGCGCGGACGGTCCACCTTCATGGTGGAAATGGTCGAAACCGCCGCCATCCTCAATCAGGCCAATGACCGCGCCTTGGTGATCCTTGACGAAATCGGGCGTGGCACGGCCACCTATGACGGGCTGTCCATCGCTTGGGCCACGCTGGAACATCTGCATAGCGTGAACCGCACCCGCGCCCTGTTTGCCACGCATTACCATGAAATGACCGCCCTTGCCGGCAGGTTGCCCGGCGTTGAAAATGCCACCGTGACGGTCAAGGAATGGGAAGGCGACGTCATTTTCCTGCACGAAGTCAAACGCGGCGCGGCCGATCGCAGCTATGGCGTGCAGGTTGCGCGACTGGCCGGCCTGCCCGACAGCGTCATCACCCGCGCCCGCGAAGTGCTGTCCGCACTGGAACAAGGCGAAGGCGGCAAAAACCCGAAAGCCGTGATTGACGACCTCCCGCTGTTTTCCGCGGCGCGCTCCGCTGCCCCGCCTGCTCCAAAACCCAACCCCGCAATGGAAAAACTCGCCCGGATTAACCCGGACGAGCTGTCACCAAAAGATGCGCTTGATCTGCTCTATGACCTGAAATCGCTTAGCCAGTCATAGGTTTCATCTTGCCAAAAATACTCAAAAAAGGGGCAGTATGCCCCCCAG
>NZ_JBQTCF010000030.1:0-50537 GCF_052379845.1 Roseinatronobacter sp. NSM
ACGCTTGAAGCTGCCGGACCACACGTTCATCGCCAATCCATTCGCGCATCTGGGGAAACTGGCCAAGCCAGTTATAGGTTTCGTCGCGCGCGGCGCTGGTCACGGTCATGGACACTTCAGCGGCCTGCGACGGGGCTTGCAGAACCGCCGTTGTGCAGAGGGTCTTGAAGCCTTTGAACATGGCGTCAAGGGTGGCTGCGTTGATAATCATCGGTCAGGTTCTCCGGGTGTTGGAAGGGGCAGGCGCGGGAAGCGCGCCCATATCTTGCAGGCGTTTTCTGTGGCGGCTGATTGTGCGGGTGTGGGTGTTGGTCGCGGCTGCGATTTCGGCCAGTGACGCGCCGTCACGCAGCATGATGTAAATCAGCCATGCAACACGGTTCTTGCGGGCCAGCGGGCCAAGGTGGATCATCATTTTCCCAGGACCGAACCGGGCCAGAAGCCAAGCCTGCGCGCGATCAAGCGGGGCGGTTGCGGTTTCGGGTTGGCGGTGCAAGACGTGCATTTCCCGCCCGCCATGCGCCATGATCAGGGCTTTCAGCACGAGAAAGCCAAGATCGTCATCAAGATCATATTGCCATTCCGGACCGGCATAAATGCCGATGCCCGCGCATTGAGCGCAGGTCGGATAGGGCAGGTCTGAAGGGTGCGCACTGGTCATGGACTGACCATAGTCAACCTTGACGCTTGTCCAACCTAGACACCTGTCAGGGGCGGGGAACCTGCCCCGAAACCCTGCACTCTGACACGCTATCAGAAAGCCATTTCGCGGCGCAAGCTGTGAATGCGGGTTGCCCCTTGGCTGCAATCGCGCCGTTAAACACCCATTAAAGGGGGCAGGACGCGCCACAGGCGGTTTGCGCGGGGGGCAGTGGCGGAAATGCCCGCCTCTGGCGTTCCTGCGTCGTTTTTGCGGCTCACCAAAAGTAAGGGGCGCGGCCAGCGCCGCGCCCCGGTTTCATGCCATGCGCCCCGGATCAGGCCGCGCGGGTTTTCATGGCCTTCAGTGCCGTGATGACCTTGGGGGCCGTGGCCTTGCCCAGAAACCGCAGGCTGGTCAGTTTGAAACAGCGTTCAAGCCATTTGTTCAACTCACTCTCGCCTGCGCGGCCCTGACTGTATTCAGTCCAAAGCGCCCGGATCAGTTCAAGCTGCGCATAGCTGGCCATGCCGGGGCGCGGGCCATAGTTCGCGCCGTTGCGGGTCATAGGCCGAAAGCCCTGGTATTCGAAGAACCCCATCAGCAGTTCGAACCCCGCCTGATCAAGTTCGGTCGAACTGGTCACGCCGCACAGGTTGGCCAGAATGGACCGATAAAGGCCGTCTTCGATCCCGAGCTTGGTCTTTGCCACATGGATCAGGCGGATTTGCTTCTTGCTCAAAGGCATGTCAGGCTCCTTCCCCTTGGACTGCATCGCGCAGCTTGGTTTCCAGCTTGAACAGGCTTTCCAGTTCCTGCGCTTCTGCCGCTTGGCAGGCACGCGCGAACAGCCGCAGGACCGGGGCGAGGTCAGATGCAACGTCGTCCGCAAGCCCGGAACCGCCCAGATATTCGCAGGCGCGCGCCAAGTCGCTGACCAGATCGAAGGTTTGCGGCAAAGCCTGCATGATGCCCGTCAGGTCGCTTTCCGACAGGTGCAGCGTGACCGGCTTGGGCGCGGCCTTGCGCTCTTGCTCTGCCGCGATCTGTTCATCGGTCTTGCCCGGAACATAGATTGCACGCCCTTCAGCCGCCATGCGCGTCTTGAACTCGTGATCTGTCTCGATCTGGCTCATGCGTCAAACTCCCCGTTCGGCTTGGGACCGAATGCGCGCAGCAAGCCCGCGTTCGCCCGTTCGGTGTTCTTGCGCCGTTGCTCTTCAGGGCTATCGGGGTTGGGCGGCTCGTAGCTGACCGGGCGACCACGGGCGATCATTTCACCGATAGCCTGAAACGCGGCCAAGGCGCGCGCATCCCCCTGCGTTTCAAGGATAGCTTCCAGATCGGCCATGGCCCTCGTAAGTTCCGAGAATTCAACCGTGGTTCCCTCGATCACCAGAACCGCTTCGCCTTCCGAAATGTTCACATAAACCGTCTTCATTATTTGCCCCCTCCCATCATGCGGATTACGAATGCCAAGTGATCCGCGTTCACGTCCTGCCCCTTCTGGCCGGCGCGAATGTATGCTTGCCGTGCGGCCTTGTGCGCCGCGCGCAAGCTCCCCTGGTCTTCGCCGAAAGCTTGAACCATGGCGCGCATCTTGTCCGCGTCAACGGCTGGAAAGAGCGCGCGAGCGAACGCCGCGTGTTCTTCCTTACTAGGGCGCGGCAACCGGATGTTGTGCGTCATGCGGTCCCACAAGGGCTTCAAGTTCACCCGGTCCTGCCGGGTGCCGTTGCCAAGGAACTGGTCGTTCCCGACCATGACAAGTCCGAAGGCAGGGCACCATGGGTCGCCAAGCCGGGCCAGTTCGCCGCGACCCCAAAGCCCGCGAAGCTGGGCGATGATCGGCGCGGCAAGGTCTTGAGCTTCGTCCACAATCAACGCCGCACGCGGGCCATAGGACCGGAACGGATAGCCCGCCAGCATGTCGAACGCCAGTTCGAGACCTTCGGCGCTGGACAAACCTTCGCGCCCGTGCAACGCGCGCAAGAACTCGGCAATCTTGCCCTGCACCGCACCCGTTGCGGCAAGGTATATGACCTTCGCGCCGTCCTCTTCAAATTCGCCGATGACCTTGCGCAGGGCATAGCTCTTGCCGATGCCAACCGGCCCGCGCATGACGGCAAGCCCCGCGCCGTCGAGCACGTCACCGATGACGCCGCGCATAGTTGCGCACACGGCAGTTTCGATGGTAGGGATATGTGGTAGCTCTGCCATTTCTAATCCTCTGACAGGGTTGCAATTTGAAGGGCCGGTGGACGTTGATTGCATGTCCTCACCCATCGGCCCTTCGCTCAACTTCGGTGCCATAGCCCCGAAGTATTTCATTGATTTCTGCACGCCGCGCCGCGTCTTCGTCCGCCTCGATTTCGGCGACGGTCGCGCGGTCGCGGGTCTTGTCGATGCCGGTTGTCCAGGACTGCGGCGGGTTCGCGTCCGGCACGGTGCGGCGCACTGCCGCCTTCTGGTTTTCGAAGGTGGACACGTTCGGATCGATGGTCGCGGCAATCCGGTCCACCGCGTCGTTTCGCCCCTTCTCAAGCTGCGCCTGGTAGCGTGCGCCGTCGCGGTCCCCGTGCTGGAAAACCCGCATGGGTTCGGCCCAGCCAAGATCCGTCTTGCCCCGCCGCACGAAGATACGATCGGCACCCTTGCGCAAGGGAACGCGGATTTCGACTTCCTCGCTGATCGGCAGATCATCAAGCGCGGGCGTGTGCCACTGCCGCTTGTCATAGGTTATGGCGTTCTGGCGGATGGTGCGCCGCTCAGACCGGCTGAAAATCAGGTCGAAGGCTTCTTCGCTGGGCACGCGGGCTTCGAACCCGGTTTCCGCGATCTTGCGGCTCATCATTTCGAGCGGCGACAGACCGTTGAGCCGCCCGCTCTGCGCGCGGTCATTGTAGATCATGACCGCCGATGCGATATCGGCTTCGAGCGCCGCAATGCCCTTGGAGTAGGGCTGCACCACCTTTCCCTTGTTCTCGGACTTCTTGTTCGTCCGGTCCCCGCCGATCCAGCCAGGAAGCCCCTTGAATATGCCTTCAAGGATGTTGAAAAAGCCTTCGATGTCCCCTTTCGAGGTGGGCGAATAGGGCTTCGCCAGAACCATGCCGAATTCCATGTCCGCAAGGTTGGCAAGCTGCGTCATGCTATCCGGCAGGGCAGAATATTCCGACCCATTGTCCAGGTAGAATTCGTTCGGGATACCCCCGTGCGGGCAAAGCGCGACCTGTGCAAGGGACTCGGCCACATTCGCTTGCGTGATGCCCTGACCCTTCGCCAAGAACACCGGCGTTACCCATGCAAACAGGCTTGCCGCGTCCATCCATGCGATCAACCGCACTCGAATTGTTTCGCGGCCTGCACTCATTGCCGCCGCGCCCGCGCACATCAGGTCGGACCGGCCCGAGTGCATGGCTTCCGTCACCAGCATGTCCACATAGTGAACATCACCGATCAGAAGGCCCATGGGTTGATGGTGCAGCGCGCGCCGGACGCGGTTGACGCATTTGTCCTGCCACGCCTTGTGATCGTTCTTGCGCAGATATTCCAGCCGCGCTTGGTCGGTATCGATCCCGGCGCACCACTTGGCATTCAGCTTGCAGACCGACGCTAGGTCACGGGGGCGCAGCTTCGATCCCCGCGCAAGGCATTCTTTTTGCAACCGGACTTCGCTAAGGCGGATGATCTCGCGATCTGACGATCCATCGTTCGCCGCCATGCTTCGCCCGAGCGTGGCGATCAAGTCGGCAATGTCGCGCTTCTGGTCATCGTCCAGATCGATCCCGCGATCCCATGCCCGCGTGACCAGCACGCGGCGCTTGCCGGGGTTGCCGTTGGGCTTGGGTAGCAAACCCGCAAGCCCCTTGTTGTCAAAGTCCAGAAGCCAGCGTTGCAGCGTCTTGAACGCCACCCCGCGCGCCGCCGCGATGTCCCGCAGAACTTTCCCCCGCTCCCTTGTTTTCGGCGCGGTGCCCATGGCGGGGCGCAAGATGTTGCGCCGCCGGTGCTGTTCCTTGACCCGCCACGGTTCCAGAACGCCAACCGGCACACGCGGCGCGGGCGCGACGGCATCGTCCCGCAGTGCCCTCAATTTCGGATACTTGGCCAAAAAATCAGGCGAACACTGCGATAAATCAAGTGCATAGGCGCAACCCGCAGCCCCGCCGCGCTGGCCTTCAAGAGGCACAACGGGCAGTGCTTCGCCATGCCACAGCTTACCCTGTGCGGCATTCGAATATGCACGTCTCACCGTTCTTTCAGGAACGGATGTAGCATGTGTAAATTCGGATGCCGAAAGAAGCTTCATTGCGCAGCTTCCTTGAGACCAAGGTCTACGGCAATTTTGTGCACCTGCCCGTAATACCCCTTGTTGTGACCCGAGAGGACCGCGCGAACAGACCGCTCCGGATATCCGTTCCGTTTAGCCCACTCCTTGATGGTAAGACCTTTGCGGCGCAGCTCATCGCGAGCATTGTCAAACTTCGTTGGCACAACCGACCCCCCTGTGTTACGCTACACAAGCGACACGTTATGCACATAATACACGCGATACACAAATGACACAAGAAGAAGATGCAAAGGCAGTCGGCAGGCGCATACGTGCGCTTCGTGGGGATCGAACACAGGCCGATTTTGCTGAACTCGTGGGGGTCACTCGTTCGGCGCTTGCGAACTATGAAACAGGGCGCACTGTCCCCAACCGCTTCGTGGTCATGAAGATGGCCAGTGCTCTTGGCGTAGCGCCGTCTGCAATTTCGACGGGACAGACCGACTCATTCGAAGAGCTTGCGCTAATGCTTGGAGCAAAAAGCGCGATAAGTGGCATGAATGACTTAACCGGAGACGAAAAGGCAATCGTTAGAGGTCTGCGCGCATGTGAAAGTGAGATTGCCGCAAGAGTTGCGACAGAAATTCTAAAGGCTTTCGAAGAGAAGAAATTTGAGAATTCGCTTGTTGATGCTTTGACGTTTCCGGATGACTATATCGCGATAAACGCGGTCGCGAATGGATCAAGGAATTTTGAAAGGGGCATCACTGCAAAGTCGCTTCAATCCATGATGGAGCGCCTTGGACAGGCGGCAGGCATCACCGACGACGATTAAGCTTGTGAGCTTCGCCAATGGCCGCAAAAGTGGCCGCAATCCCCGATCACCACACCCGCACCGGCGAGAAGTGGTGAAAAATCAACGACTTGCGCGCACCAACGCGAAACCCCCGATTGCGGACCCTCCCGCTCCCGCCACTTTCCCCGACATTACAACACCTTAGCCGCAATCTGCGGCGCGTCCGGTATCAAACCATAGGTAAAATCGGGCCGCGTCCGGTATCAAACGATAAGTCGCGCGTCACCGGCCGGAGGGTATCACTGATGTCCGGCGGTCTGCGCAAGGCGTTCTGGTTCGCGGCACTCTGGCTGGGCGGAGTGACCACGCTGTTCATCGTCGCGATGATCATTCGCGCGATGATCTTTTGAAACCCCAGCTTCACAATCAATCAACCCACGGAGATACCATGAAAAAATTCCTTACGGCCTCGCTTCTGTCCTTGGCGGCTGCACTGCCTGCCGCAGCCGATGACCAGCGCAATCTGGTCACCATCCTGACCGCCCCGGAACCGCAGACTCAGCTTATGGCCATGGTGCTGACGCTGAATGCGGTTCAGCAAGGTGCGACGGCCCAGATTCTGCTGTGCGGACCGGCAGGTGACATCGCGCTTAAGGATGCCCCTGCAACCGCCACCACCGGCCAGCCGCCCCGCGACGCCAGCCCGCAGGGCCTGATGCGCATGATGCTGGATCAGCATAACGTGAAGGTCGAAGTCTGCGCGATCTATCTGCCCGGTCGCGGTGCCGACGCGTCTGTCTTGCTCGACGGGGTAACCCCTGCCGCACCGGATGCCGCCGCGCGTGCCATCGTCGCGCATAACAGCGTCGTCATGAGCTTCTGAGGCCAAAGGATGCCCCTCATGCAACCGCTTGGGGGGCATTCTTCAAGTGCTTGACTGCTATGAGCCGGACTGCAGACCATGCTTTCGCCGATCACGGTTCCGGATCGATGGCAAGAATCGCACACGGCATGATCGGACACGGCGTGAAATTTTCCAGTTTGGGACCAATTGCGTAGTTCGACCAACGTCGGGCTACTAAATTCTCGTCAGTCTTTCCACCGACGCAAACACAGATCATGCTTAAGCAAAAAAGGTCCGGGATGTCCACATCACTGATATTGAACCGCCGCGGGTTTACCGGAGGGTAACACTCTTGGAGAATTGCCCGTTATGGAACAGAATCGAAAGAAGTCCTCAAAGCCGTGGAGTGCGTTGCGCACGCGCCTTTGCGCGACGATCACCGGTAGGTGGTGCCAAAGCCACGCTGCGGTGAGCAGTGCAAGAATACTGAAGCCTGGCCACCACAGATGCAGATACTCCAACAGCGGCAGCCCATTTGGCGGGATCATCGCAAGGTTGTTTGCCAGCAAGGCCAGAATGAGCATCGCATGGCGGCGTATGATGCGCGGGCCTTTGCTTGCGGCGGGGTTCGTGTGCTGCTGCAAGACAAGCGGCATGAACACGACATAGGCCAGCGCCATCGCAAACGCCTGATGCCGCCATTCGGGGACAATACCCCAATGCCAATAGGCCAGCGCTGCAGCCAGCGCCATGAGCACAGGAAAGCCCAAGATGATGGCCAAAGCGATTGTAGCGCCGCGATCTGTGGTCATGGGGTGCTTTCTGGCAGGGGTCAAAAGCGGCGCATACAGGTGGGCGGCTTGTCGTTGTTTTTGCGCGCATGGACGAAGATCATCGCCCCGATCCCCGCTCCGATCAGCAAGGTCAGGTTTGCCAGTGCGCTCGTACCGTGTCTTCGCGCAAGCGCCATGGGGAAAGTCACATTTCCCAACAGGCCGATCATGAACATCCAGACCCAGATCATTTCAGCCACAGACCAGCCGTTCATGGCCCCGAAACATGCAGCAAGGGCAAGCGGTGCCGCGATCAGCATGCTGATCTCTTTGAATAACACACGGCGCATGCGCGGGTTTTTCCGAATACTGGGAAGGTAACGCCACAGCCACACAGCCCCGCCAACCAGCGCACCAATGCTGACGCCCAGAATACTGCGCGCGCCTTCGTGGGGCATCAGCAGCATCAGAATACCCCACCCTATGGCAAAACACCGACCCATCCCAAACATATACGGCAGAAACGACCGATAATGCGGTGGCCGCAACCGCAGGCCCAGTCTGCGCAAGGCACGATCCATGTGGGGGTCAAAATTGGCGCGCCACATGCCGGTTGCCCGTAGCTCTGCCAGTGCGGCGGCCAGTTTGCGGTCGAATTCCGCGCTTTCTGTCATCGAAATACCCGAACGATCCTCGACACGCGCAATATGACTTGCATATCAAACATCATGCAATCATAAATTCATGCATAACATGAATTTATTCTTGGGATGGCAGATGAATCGCATTCAACTGATGGCGACAGCGCTTTTGCCCGTGATGGGCGTGTTTTGTCTGTTTTACGTTATCTTCACCGGGCATGATGCGCTTGATCTGGCCATCCTGACGCCCGAGCGCTGGCTTGAAAGCCGATATGCCCATCCGCAAGCGCAAATCCCGCAAAGCACGCGGATCATCGCGGCCTTTGCCATGCTTAGCCCGGTCATCGCGGGCCTCGTGGCTGTGTTCATGGCGATCTATGTGCTTAACCTTGTGCGCCAAGGCGTGCTGTTTGATGAACGCATCGCGCGCGGCTTTCGCGTGGCGGGGGTGGCGACGGCCGTTTCGGGCATTCTGGGCATGGCGATATCATGGCTCCGGCCCACCATTCTGTCTTGGCACAACCAAGGCGGCGCGCGCGCGCCCGATCTGTTCTTCCACTCTGACACGGCGGGGCTGATCGTCTGCGGGGCCATGTTCTGGCTGGTGGGCTGGATCATGCGCGAGGCAAAACGCATTGCAGATGACAATGAGGGCTTTGTCTGATGCAAATCATCGTCCGGCTGGATGTGATGCTGGCCAAACGCAAGATGAAATCCAAGGATCTGGCCGAGGTCATCGGCATCAGCACCCAAAACCTCAGCCTGCTGAAAACCGGTCAGGTGCGGGGCATAAGGTTTGAAACATTGGCGAAGATTTGCGCCGCGCTCGACTGCCAACCGGGCGATCTGTTGGAAGCCGTGCCAGACGATTAACCAAAAACTTTCATCGGTTTTATAATGACTTTTTCCAGCAAACTGATTTTCATGGCTTTGCTCCTGTGCCTTGTGGCGGCGGGGGCGTGGCACGTCACGCAGCCCATCAGGTCTATAGATTACCACATCACCCCCACCGACACGGCCAGCCGCGCCGAAGTGATCTTGCGTATTGCGCGCCCCCATGACCCCGATGAACAGGTGGGGCTGGCCCATTATGCCGAGCATCTCGCGTGGTATAGTGCTATTGGCGAGGAGGCGCGCGGCCCGGATCGGCATTCGGGCGCATGGACCAGCCCCCGTGCGGTTTTCTACAGCCTGAGCGGCAAGCCCGAAGACCTGCCTCAACTCACCGCAACACTGGCGCGGGTGTTTGACCCGATCACGCTTGCCCCACGTTTTGCACAAGAAGAGCGCGAGATCATCCAGCGCGAATATCAGATGTTTTGGGGGCAAAATGTTGGGGCGCGCGCGGATGAAGCGCTGTCGGAAATCCTGCACGCGGGCACGCTGCTTGGCCCCTCGATCATCGGCACGCCTGAGCAGATCAGCGCGCTGGATTATGACGCTGCGCGCGCGTGGCACAGCGCCACACACCTGCCGGAAAACGCCGCGTTCATCTTTCGCGGCGATGTCGGACGGTTGCAGGTCTGGCGCGCCTTGATGGGGTTGCAGCTTGATCTGACGGGCGATGCGCGCACACCGCCCGCCTATGACATGGGGCAGAACCTGGTGCATCTGGCCGAATTCCCCGACCCGAGCGCTGCCCCACGCATGATCTGGCGGCGGGTGGTGGCGCTGGACACGCCTGTGCCCTTCGACCTGCTGGAGGCGCAGCTTGCTCACCTGCGTGCGATGCTGGACACCAATCTGCCCGGCGGTTTGGCGGGGCCATTGCGGTTTGATGCACGGTTTGCGCGCGAGTTCCGGCTTGATTTGAGCGCGATTGATGAGCGCCATATTGAACTGCGCTTTCAGGCCAGCCCCGATGCAGATATTTCCCTACCAGAGCTGCGCGCCGCGTTTGAGGCCGCACTGGCCGATATTGCCGCCAGCGGCATTCCCGCGCCGACCTATACGCGCGTCATGGGGCGGATGGACCGCTATTGGCCCGATTGGGGCGACCGCGACAAAACCCGCCGCTGGATGGCCGATTACACCACCGACCGGGTGCTGGCGCTGCGCGCGCCGACCTCCAAGCGCGTGCTGCAAGAGATCCCGCCACACATCACCCGCGAAAGCGTGAACACCCTTCTTGCCGCGCTGTCGCAAACCGGCCGCACGGCCATTGCCTTCATTGCCCCAAAGGAGTTTTTTGAATGATCCGTTTTGCCCTTGCCCTGCCGCTTGTCCTTGGCCTTTCCTTTTGCGAGGGCGACAAGACACCGACTGCGTCCGACCAGACCAGCCCGAATGGCACGCCCTATCGGCTGATCCAGATGCCCGGCAATGAGTATGCCGCGATTCTGGCCGCCTGGCCCAATGACTGGGTCTGGGCTGAAGGGCGCAACCCGACCGCATCCTATATCGGGGCGCAGCTCATCCTTGCAGGGGGTGCTCAGGGCTATCTGGCGGGCGAGGTGGTCGAGCGATTTGCCGATATGGATGCCAATGGCGATTTGCCCGTCAGTGCCGACCACCTTTACGGGATGCTTGCCGCCAAGAAAGGCGATTGGTTAGAAGCGATTGCAATCGCCAATGCCCATCTGACACAGCCAAGTTTTGACCCAGACTGGTTTGACCGTATTCGCACAGGTTTCGCCCAGAACATCGCAGAGGCGCGCTCTCAGGCGATGAATCAGGGCTTTGATGCGTTGCGTTGGGCGATCCTGGGGGATCACCCGCTGCGCGCCATGTTGTCACTTGATGACGCGGACGCATTCGCAAGCCTGTCGCTGGAGGATCTGCGCGCATGGCACAGTGCCACCGTTACGGCGCAGCCAGAGGCTGTTGTCATCACCGGCGACATCACGCCCGAGCAGGCGGGCGCAGGGCTTGATGCGCTTCTGGCGGGGCTGCCGGAAGGGGGGGCACAGGCGCGCGAGGTTGTGTTGGACTATCGCCCGCGCCAGATCCTGTTGCACCTGCCGGATGTGACCGAGGCACATCTGACCTTCGTCGCCCTCCTGCCTGCCACGCGCCTCGGGGGGGATATGGAAGACCTGATCCTTGCCACGGCGCTTGGGGGCGCTGAAGATAGCGTCCTATTTGCCTCCGTGCGCGATGGGCTGCGCGCCAGCTACAGCTTCAACGCGGGGCTTGCCAATTACACGCGCGAAAACCGCTTTCTGGTCATGACCGGTGCGCTTGAATCCGCGAAACTGGCTGACGCCGTTGACGTGGTGCGCGATGCTTATGCGGGCTTTCGCACCGCAGGCCCTGCCGGGGACATCAATGACCACATTGCGCCCCTGCGGGCGTCATTCGAGCAAACGCGCAACTACGTCATGAATCAGGGCCGTATGGAGCTGGAAACGACTTTGGACGGTTTCGCCACTGGCCATTCTCTGACCATGCTGGAGATGCTCAATAGCCTGACCATGAGTGACCTGCGCAATCGCCTGCAAGGCCACTGGCCGCGGGCGCAGGATTTCGTGATCATGGCCGTTTCGCCTGATGCAGATGCCTTGCCGGGTGCTTGTGTGATTACACGGGCGCAAGACGCGAAGGATTGCTGACATGGGGCAGGCAAAAACCGGCGCTTTCATATTCATCTGTGCCCTGGGGCTGGTCTGGCAGTATCGCGGCTTCGCGCTGCGGGTCTGCCTGCCGATCTATCTGCTGGCCTTCGCCATCGACACATGGTTACGCCTGCAGGTCATGGGGGAAATCACGCGCGGCCCTCTGCAATGGCATGTGAATGATCCCTATGTCGGCGCGCCTGAAAAAGGCGCGTCGCTGTCACAGATCCTGACCATCTGGGCCGTCTGGCTGTCAAGCCTGATCGCAATCGCGATTGTGTGGCACCGTCATGTGCTGGGCGCGCATGGCGTGGGGCCAATCGCACCGCTGCGCCCGAGTCTGCCCCTGCTTTATCTTGCAAAACTGCTGGGCGCGTGGAGCCTTGCCATCATCCCGTTCAGCCTGTTTTTCGGCATCTTTTTTGCGATGATCAGCCCGTCCGCCTTCCTCGATCCGGAGAGCGCTCATAACCCGCCGCTTATGGGGCTTATCATGTTCAGCCTGCCTGGGGTTGTCATGGGTTGGGGGATCATGCGCCTGAGCCTTGCGCTACCAGAAGCGGCAATCGGACAAAACGGATCCATCTTCAACAGCTGGCGCATAACCCGCGCGGTGGCGGGCGCCTTATGGGTGACAGCGGTGCTCGAGACGGCTCTGTTTGCCGCCATTTCTTATCTGGGCGACGGTGTGGCGGCATTTGATATCCGTATGGCCTATCTGGTCGAAAACCTGACTTGGTTCGTTCCTGCGATGGCAGGCGTGGCCATATTGACCCTGCTTTATGAGGATCTTTATCACAGATGTCCTGTGAGCGATGATGGAGCATCATCTGACTAGGTCGTCACCCGCCAGACCCAGAACCGCCTTTGCAACTGTCATGTGGCGCATGTCGGGCCTTTTCATCTATGTCCCGCGATACGGAAATCATGGATGACCCCGTCAGGCATGCGCGCCAGCGTTGCAGTGGCCTCCGCGACCGGCCCCGCGTCACAGTGCGCGACCGCATCGGGGGCAGGCCCGGCGTCCCTGTTGCGAAAGTGATGCATCAGGCCGTGGTCGAGGCTACGCATTGTGGTTGGCCTTGGTCCAGCGGCGCAGCAGTTGCAGTGCGTCCCAATGGGCCAGCCCCTCGTCACTATCGGCGGGAATCCACGCGTTCTGCTTCAGCGTCGCGCGCAAAAGCGCCTTGCGGAAGCGCTCGGCCAGCTGCATGCCCGCCTTGTGCGGCAAAGCGCGAAACGTCTCACATGAAAGCGATGTGGCAATGAGTGCGCAACCATAAAACAAACAAAAAAGAAGTCGACCAAAGCATGAAATCCCATTTGCGAAGGTCTGGGCAAGCAAGCCGTTTTTTTCATAATCGCCGTGGCATTGCTTCCAACGATACCTGGTGTCCTGAATGTCGCTGAATACATGCCCATTCTGAGTGACGGGTTCGGGGAAGCTGCACCGCAGTATCATGGTAGTCGCGAACGTCCGCTTTGGAAAACCTCCCAAGGAGGAAGCCGCAGGGGTCTTGCATCGTCCTATGTGTTCGGGACGCTGGACACAGAGCAAGGCGCGGATCGTTCTGATGTTGGCCTTGCGGGTTGAACTGGCCAGCAGACCGTAATGCCGGATTTGTTCCAGAACGCGATCTGCGCAATCGCGGCTGGCATCGTGAAGACGACGTGGAAATAACCCGCCGGCAACAGATCCTTGGGCCACGCGCTGCCATCCAGTTGCGCGCTGCTGGTCCCTGGCACTTCGGCCAGCGCCGGTTCTTGCAGGAATTGTCGGCGATGTGGTGGTGGCCGCATTTGGCGCAACCCGCCACATGCCCACCGAGCGCGTTCTTTGCTACAAACGATCCCCCGGGGGCCTGTTTTCCCGACGAAGCACGCGCGTGCGGTCCGGATGGTGTTCGAGCATCAGGGCTCTTATGAGGCGCAGGCGGGCGCGATCGTGGCCATTGCACCCAAGACTGGCTGTATCCCCCAGACGCTGCGCGAATGGGTCAAGCAGGCCAAGAAAGACAGCGCCCAATATGGCACATTGCGATGCCGGAAGCGGGCGCCATCCACTTCATCAATGGCGAACAAGGTCTCGCTCATCGACACATTCGCTGATCGCATTGTCGGTTGGCGGGTGTCGCGGTCAGCCAAAACTGACTGTGTTCTCGATGTTCTTGAACAGGCCCTGCATGATCGACGACCCGACCAAAAGAGCGGATTGGTCCACCACTCGGATCGTGGCGGGCAATATTTGTCCATTCGATACTCCGAGCGTTTGACTGCCGCGTGACAAATATAGGAGCATCAACGCCCTCGCGGAAACCATAAACGGCCTCTACAAAACCGAGCGGGTTCACCGCCAGGGACCGTGGCGCAATATGCAGGATCTGGAAATGGCCACCCTCGGCTGGGTGGATTGGTTCAACAACTGGCGCCTGCTTGGGCCCATCGGAAACATCCCGCCACCAGAGGCCGAAGAGAACGTCTATGGACAGCGCGACATGCTCGATACGGTCGCGTGAAATGACGCTATAGGTCTCCGACGAAACCGGGGTGATTCACTTCTGCTTCGGCGGGATCAGTCCTTTTGCGCAAAATGACTTGACGGGGACAGACCCGTTCCCGAAGGCCCGTTGCCGAAGTCTGGGGCCTGGCCATTCTGAATGTAGACCGGGCTTGTCCACGCCATATGACCATCCTCAAAAATAATCCTGGCATAAATGCGCGCCTCGTCCGATGCCGGCAGGGGGATCTGCCGGGACAGATCGATGTTGGTGGGCAAGGACGCATTCGGCAGGCGCTGGATACGCACACGCTTTCCCAGACCGCCGCAGTCGACGACATACTCGTCGCCCTCGATCAATGACAGGTCCAGATCAAAGCGCGCGTGCGTGCTGTCGAAACCCAGCCGAGCCTGATTCAGATCATCCAGCCACAGATCGACGGCATGGGTGCCGCCTGTGGTCACATTCGACCATGTTACCAGCTCCCCATCGCAGACCGGGCGGCGATCTGGGTTCCAGAAATTGATGGCCGCAATATCCCTGACCTTTGTGCCGGTGATGCGAGCCGTAACATCCCATGTGACGAGGCGGCCGCGCCCCTTGTATTCGGCGCCTTCGCACTGGATGCGTAGCCGGTTGCCGGTCAGCCGAGCTTCGGGTTGCGGCGTGTGCAGGCTCTCGCGGGTTAGCCCGTCCCACAATTCGATCCGTTCGATTCCGCAATGGCCAGCGACATGCAATGCCAGTTCGGCGGTCTGGCCGTTTGCCAAAATGATGTCGCCAATCTCGGCCGTTTCGGTCGTTTCCTCGCCATAGGGCATACGGCGGATGCCGCCGCCGAAGCCGGACAGTTTCAGGTCCACATAGGCCCGGCACCCGGTCGTTGCATAATGACGGCGCTGCCGGAAGGCGGCGAACAGCGCGTCGCGGGTCAGTTCCGGCAACAGGTGGCAGGTCAACCCACCATAAGAGCCGAATTTCGACGCGCCGGGATAGCTGGCGCCGGGGCGCCCCTTGTGGCCGTCGGACCCGGCGACGATGCCGATGCGATATCCCTCGGACAAAGCGTCGGTGACGATCCATTCGAATGTGCCCCAAGCTGAATGCACCTCGACTGAAGGTTCCAGCCGCGCGTCATGGGCATAGCGCACATCGGCATAGCGCCCGCCGACATGGGCGACCACCAGCGCGTCCTCGTCTTGCAGGCGCGCGAACAGCGCATGTGCATCCAGACAATCGTCATCGGGGTTGCTGTCGGTTGGCACCAGCGCGCGATGGGACCGGTAGACTGGCCGCCCCTCGGTGCGGTACCAGACATTGTGATCCCCGCCCACCGAGGTGTTGCCCGACCATTCATACCCCGGAATCGCCAGAAACCGCCCCGGTTCGTCGAATTCGCGGGTCAGGTCGTTGAGGTCGCGCCAGAAAGTATCGGTGATCTGGAAGTCGTTGCCCTGATGGCCGCAGATATCGACCATCCCCTTGTCGCGGGCGAATGCGAAGTAGTCGCGCGCCGAGTTGGTGCCGACGGTTTCCTCGCTTTGACCGTGCATGTCCGACCAATAGTGCCTATATGCCCCCCCGGCCTGCAGGATCAACGGATTGGAGCGCGCAATCTCCGCGCCAGTGTCGTCGTGGAGCGCGATAACGAGGTGCCCGGGTTCCTTGACGCATAGACCGTCGATGCGCACAGCGCCGCCCGACTTTCCCAGATCTACCATTTCGGGCAGGCCCGCAACCGGGCGCGAGGGGCGCAGATACACGACCCCGGCATCGCGCGCGGTCGGATTGCCCCAGCGATCCTCGGCCTTCAGGCCCAGGCTGAAGGGTTCGCCCGCATCGCGCAGGGTCGGCAGCAGCGCGACATGGCGCGTTGCCGCCCCGGCGACCAGTGACAGGACCGGCTGGCGGTCCTGCGGCAGGGGCACATAATCATAGGTCGCAAAGGCATCGACATAGACACGATACTCGAACGTATGTTCGACAAAGGTCTGCGCCCGAAACCCCGGACCGCCCGCGCTGCGGTCGCCGATCCGCACGGTGATCGTGTCGCCTTCGGCCAGGAAGCGGTTGCACTGGATATACAGCGTGTGGTGCCAGGGCCGGATGTTGCGATTGCTGTCGAACCAGGTCTTTACCGCCGCACCATTCGATGTGGCGACCGAGACATAGCCCGCCGCCGTCGGATCGCTCAGTTGCAGCCGGGTCTGGTCGGTGGCCGAGCGGAAACAGATCTTGATGCTGCCGCTGTCGTCGATCCCGAAATGCCCGGCGGTATAGACCAGTTCGACACTGGCCCAGTCACCACAGGTGATCGGGCTTGCGATATCGATTTGGGCATACCCCATCAGGTCGGGCCGAAAGGTGCTGTGCGGCATGTGGCCTCCGTATTCTCGCTAAAAAATGGTGATTGCGCTGGGTCATCCGGCGGTGTTGTCGATAACCGGCAGAACCAGCCGCGATGCGCGCTTATGATCGTGAAACACGCTCTGCCGGGCCGGGCGCAGTTCGGCGTCCGACCAGAAATCGCGCCCGGTGTTGTGATTGCGGTCAAAATTTGGGAAATCGCTGCTGGACACATCCAACCGGATCCGGTGGCCTGCGCCGAAGACGATCGCCGTGGGGTTCAGTTCGATCCTGATCCGGTAGCTCCGGTCAGGACGCAACGGCGCGGCGTCGGCGGCGTATCCGTCGCGGTAGCGGCAGCGCAGGATGCCATAGCTGACATTGACCGCTGAGCCGTCGGGGCGGACATCGACCAGCTTGACGGTGAAATCGGTATCCGGCGCATCGCTGCCGATCCACAGTTCCACCGAAACACGGCCGATCACGCGCAGGGGCCGGTCCAACGGCGCGGTCTGATAGACCAGAATATCCTGCCGGTCGTCGTTCGGCGCCTGCAGACGCGGCTCCATCTGAATGTCGCGGCCCATCAGGCTCATGACCGGGTCGCGCGGGTCATAGGTGAACTGGTCTGCGGGGTCGTCCTGCGGCGGGGCCAGTTCCAGCCGCCCGTCGCCCGCGACGCTGTTGGCTTGGCCCTGCGAGCGCAGGAAGAAATCCGTGTGCCTTGTGCCCGCCAGCGGCCACTGCTGCGCGCTGTGCCAGCGGTTTTCGCCCATGACGAACAGGCGCACGGGGGCGGGATCGACAGGTGTGCGCCCCTTCAGCTTTTCGTCGCACCACTCCAGCAGCAGGTCCTCATAAAGCGCGGCCGCATCGGGCCCGAAATCCATCGGGCCGACATGCTGGTTCAGCGCGGCCATGCCATGCCCCCAGGGGCCGACGATCAACCGGTGCTGACCGCGCAGGTCGGCGGGGCCGTTGGCCTCCATCCCCTCGTAGTGTTCGATGGCGCCTATGATGCGGTCATACCAGCCGGTCAGGGCGCAGGTGGGCACCGTGACATCGGGGTGAACGTCGTCAAAGCCCCATGTTTCGACCGTTTGCTTGCGCATGTAGTCCTTCAACTGGTCCGTCAGGCCGGGAAAGGCGCTGTCGGGGATATCGCCCAGCGGCAGGAACCAGACCCATTTGAAGCGTTCGACATCATACCAGCGCGCGTCGATCTCGGCCTTTGTCAGGGCGGGGCCGCCCGCGCGGCGCCGCATGTCGGCGGCCTGCTGATACATCCAGTGCAGCCGGCGCCCGGTCTCGAAGATGCCGCGGGTGTTGTCGAGGATCCGCGCCGCCATGCCGCTGCCGAACAGCGCCTTCAGGCTGGGCGGGCGGGCCCCGGCGGCGACCCATGCCGACCACGACGAATAGGAATGTCCCCAGACGCAGACCTGCCCGTCCGAACAGGGCAACGCGGCGGCCCATTCGACGGTGTCATAGCCGTCCTCGGCATCGCGCGTATCCTGCCGGCCGTTTCGGGCCAGGTAATAGGTGCCGTCGGATGCATGGGTGCCGCGAATGTCCTGCAGGATGCAGACATACCCGTTGTTCGCCATATGGGCCGCAATCCGGCGATAGGCGGTGCGGGTCTTATCATAGGGCGTGCGCGAGACCAGGACTGGGTACTGCCCCGGCGCGTCAGGCCGAAAGATGTCACAGCGCAGTATCGTGCCATCGCGCATGGCAGTGCTTATGTTTTCTTCAAAAATATGGGTCACGGCCATATATGTCCTTGGCGTATTTGGTGTGGTGCGCCAAATGCGTTCCATCGGAACCCGAAGCCAGTTCTCTGGCTTCGGGAGTTTCTGAGGCGTGCGGATTAGTCCCAGCGTGCCCGATAGAAATGCGGCATGCCGGTACTATCGATCGGAACACTCAGCCCGCGAGTGACCGCAAAGTTGGTATTGTCCGAAAATAGAGGCAGCGCATAGGCTTGCTCGGCGATGCGCGCAATCGCCATCTGGCTGAAGTTGCGTCGCACCTCCTCGTCAGTGGAGGCATTGCCTAGCTTTAGCCACTCCGCCACCTGTTCGTCGCGTGCCAGATCACGGGCGGTCAGGCCAAAGAATGTCGGGACAAAATTGCCAACATCACTAAGCTGCGAGCCGATGGAGCCGTAAACAATTGGCAGCGTGCCCGCTTCCCATTGTTCGCGTAGGGGCGCCAGGTTCGAGTAGTTCAATTCGGTCTGTATGCCGACTTCACCCAGAAAACCCATCAAGGCTTCGACAATCGGGCGGTCGCGCCAGGCCGAAATTGTGGTGTTGAAGCCGTTGGGATAGCCTGCCTCGGCCAACAGGGTGCGCGCTTTGTCTGGGTCATAGTCATAGGTTACGACATCGGACGGACAGCCGAAGTTGTCAGGATAGCAAAACGCGTCCAGCGCCTGCGCCCCTCCCTGCACCAGCACCGAAACGAGGGTTTCACGGTCAATCGCGTGCGAAACAGCCTGACGAACCAGAGTATTGGCGAAGGGGGAATCCGGCCCTGTACGCCCAGCCGCATCCATCACCATGTACATCATCCGAGAGGTTGCGACCCCACCCACCTCTATATCGGGAAAGCGGCCCAGATCCTCGACCTGATCGGCGCCGAAGGCATAGATCCAGTCGATCCCGCCGCTGATCAGTTCGGCCAGCTGGGTGCTGGGTTCGGGAATGATGCGGACGATCAGGTTTTCGATCTGCGCCGCGCCTTTCGGGCTGTCGGCATAATGATCCTCGAACCGCTGCAACATATATTCACGCCCAGGCTGAACGGATGTGACTTGAAACGGGCCGGTGCCGACAGGGTTGGTGTTCATCGCCGCATCGCCCAAGGTGTCATAGGTTCCGGCGGGATAGATCGGGAATACGCTCAGAAACCGCAGCGCCAGGGCTGTGGTCGAGGCCATGGTGATCCGAACGCGATAGTCGTCGATCCGCTCGACCTCGGAAATAAACCGGGGCGAGGTGATGGTGCGCACCCCGTTGTCAGAGTTGCGAATCCAATTCAATGTATAGACCACATCGTCGGCCGTCAGTTCGGTGCCGTCGTGAAAGCGCACGCCGCGGCGAAGTTCGATTTCCAGCGTAGTGTCGTCGATATATGTATGGCTGGCAGCCAGCGCGTGTTTCAATTCGCTGGTGTCGGGTTCGATGTAGAACAGCGCGTCCCAGATCTGGCGGCTCATCAGCGTGGCGGAGCCTGCGGTGTCATAATAGTTGTCCAAGTTCGCGATTTCGATGGTGAGCGCGGCGCGAACGGTATTGTCTACGCCGCTTGCTAGCGCGACAGGGGCCGTCATCATACCGGTTAGGGCCATAGTGAGCCCGAAGTGCCAGTGTCTGGTGAACATGGTCATCGCAGTCTCCAATATACAGATACCTGACCACTCTAGGGGCCAAAGATAATTGACAAAACAAGAATTATTAGATTACTTCTTCGAAATATTAGAAGTTTTTTGTGCCCCTGCAGATCGTATTTGATAGCAGGTGACCCGGTGATAACCCTAATCGCAACGGTATATGCATGAACATCAGATCCCTGCAGATCTTCGTAAAGGTCATCGAGGAAGGCACCTTGGCGCAGGCGTCTGAAAAGATGAACCTGTCGCAATCGGCCGCCAGCAGGCTGATCCAGATTCTGGAAGACGAATATCAGACCAAGCTGTTTCTGCGCGAAAGAAAGCGCCTGATCCCGACCCGCGCGGGGGAACTTTTCTACCCGATGGCAGTGCGTATCCTGTCGTCGATCAAGGCCATTCCCGGCCTGTTGTCCGAGGCCCGTGTCGACAACGGGGCGCCGCTTCGCATTATCTGTCATCCACGCCTTATCAGCGGGCTGATCGTTCCGGCGATGATCCGTTTCGCCGAACACGAACCCCATGTTTGCCTGAGGCTGGAGGTTTATCCCCGTCGCTATCTGGCGCAGCATATCCTGGAGGACAGTTTCGACATCGGCGTGTGTAACCTGCCCCTGCCAGTGCGCGATGTGAACGTTGAGGTGATCTCGAACGCGCAGGTCCATGTGCTTTTGCCAAAAGAGCATCCGCTGGCCACCCGCGATACGCTGGGCCCCGAGGATATGACAGGCAGTCGCTATATTGCGCTGGATGAATCGACCCTGCTGCGCCAGCTGACCGATCTTGAAATCGTCCGGCAGGGGCAAAAGCTGCCCGTCGCGCATGAGGTGTCAAGCACGACCGCAGCCATCGGGCTGGTCAAGGCCGGTCTGGGTTTTACCCTGACCGACCGTGGCATGGTCGACCGTGATCTGGGCGGCGGATTGGTCCAGATCCCTTGGCGCCCCCGCACCACCATGCGTATCGGCTGCTTTCGATCAAGAAAGACCGAACCGCACCCCCTGACAGGGTTTTTCCGGGACTGTCTTGTCGAAGCGGGGCGCAGCGAATAAGCCGCTATCTCCTTGCTCAGACAGGGTGCGCAGCGGGGCTGTGCAGATGGCATTCGATCAGTCCCTGATCGTCGCGGACCGGTGCGGGGGCGACCCCACTGCACTGCGGCAGTGCGCGGCTGCATCTGGGGTGAAATGCACAGCCCGACGGCGGCGCCAGCGCGTTCGGAAACGACACGCCCAGATCGATTTCAGGAATACCCAACCCCGGATCGGGGGTCATGACCGACGCCAGCAGCGCCTGGGTATAGGGGTGTCTGGGCTGCGCGAAAACGCGTGAACTGTCGCCGGATTCAACAATCCGCCCCAGATACATCACCGCGACCTGGGTCGCCATGTGTTCGATCACCGCCAGGTTGTGGCTGATCAGGACATAGGTCAGGTTCAGCTCGCGCCGCAGGTCCATCAGCAGGTTCAGGATCTGCGACTGCACCGACACATCCAGCGCTGAGGTTGGCTCGTCACAGATCATGATTTCCGGCTTCAGGATCAGCGCGCGTGCAATTGCCACCCGTTGTCGCTGCCCGCCGGACAACTGGTTGGGATAGCTGTCGAAAAACCGCGCGGGCAGGCCCACCATATCCATGATCCGCAAGGTTTCGGCGCGGATTGTGGCGGCGTCGCCCTGTCGGTGCACCCGCAGCGGCAAGGAGACGATGCTGCCGATCGTCTTGCGCGGATTGAGCGAGGAATAGGGGTCCTGGAACACCGCCTG
The DNA here is from genome assembly GCF_052379845.1 of Roseinatronobacter sp. NSM. NCBI lineage: Bacteria > Pseudomonadati > Pseudomonadota > Alphaproteobacteria > Rhodobacterales > Paracoccaceae > Roseinatronobacter > Roseinatronobacter sp. NSM. Next base: position 21,527 of record NZ_JBQTCF010000030.1, read on the forward strand.
CAGATGGCGCGAGCGTTCGGCAATCGGCCGCCCGCTGATCGGCTTGCCGTCGTGCAGGATCTGGCCCTGGGTCGGTTCCAGAACACCCATCAGCATCCGCGCCAGCGTGGTCTTGCCGCAGCCCGATTCCCCCACCAGCGCCAGCACATCGCCGCGATTGATGTTCAGTGTGACCCCGCGCACCGCCTGCAGCATCCGCGTCGGGCCAAAGTAGCCGGTCTTGACGGGAAAGCTGCGTGAGACATCGCGCAATTCCAGCACGGGTTTTGGTAGGTTTGACTGATGGTCCAGCGCGGTCATGCGGCCCCCCACAGCGTTTCAGGTGTGAACAGGCACCGGACCTGACGTTCGTTGCCCCGGTCCGTCAGCGCCGGGATGCCGGTCCGGCAGGCGGGCGCCGCATGGCTGCAACGCCCTGCGAAACCGCAACCGTCCAGGCCCCCGATCAGCGACGGGACAGTGCCCGGTATCGTTCCCAGATGCGCGCCGGGGCGGGTCTTGCCCGGTGCAGGCACACAATCCAGAAGGCCCCGCGTATAGGGGTGCTGGCTGTCGGTCAGCACATCGCGCGTGCCGCCGATTTCGACGATCTGCCCCGCATACATCACCGCAATCCGGTCCGCGATCCGCGAGACAACGCCCAGATCATGGGTGATGAAGATCATCGTGATCCCAAGTTCGCGCTGAAGACCGGCCAGCAGATGCAGGATCTGCGCCTGAATGGTCACGTCCAGCGCGGTTGTGGGTTCATCAGCGATGATCAGCTTTGGCTCGCACATCAGCATCATGGCAATCATCACGCGCTGGCGCAGACCGCCCGACAACTGGTGCGGGTATTGATCCAGCCGCCCCGCCGTGGGCGGAATGCCGACCCGTTCCAACCAGTCGCGCGCAGTTGCCAGCGCGCTGCGCCAGGTGACATCGCGGTGCCGGACCAGCGTTTCGGCCATCTGGTTGCCGACCGTGTAGCACGGGTTCAACGAGGTCATCGGCTCCTGAAAGATCATCGCCATCTCGCTGCCCATCAGGTCCGACATCTGGCGCCGGTTCAGTCCCAGCAGATCGTGTTCCCCGACCTTCAGCCGCCGCGCGGCCCGGTGTGCATTCGATGGCAACAACCCCATCAGCCCCAGCGCGGTCATCGACTTGCCGGACCCGGACTCGCCGACGATGCACAGGGTCTCGCCCCGCGCGATGTCGAAACTGATATTGCGCACCGCATGCAGCGCGCCGCCGGGCACATCGAAATCGATGCTCAGCCCCTCGACAGTGACAAATGGTTTCCCGGTCATGCGTTAGTTCCGTCCCTGGGGCGACGTAACATCGCGCAGCCCGTCACCGAGCAGGTTGATCGACAGAACCAGCGCGAACAGCGCAACACCCGGGATCATCACCAGCCAGGGCCTGAAGAAGATATGCGAACGCCCCTCGGCAATCATGATCCCCCAGGACGGCAGCGGCGGCTTGACCCCCACCCCCAGAAAGGACAGCGCCGCCTCGACCACGATGGCGGATGCAATGGTCAGGGTCAGCACGACGATGATCTGGTTCATCAGGTTCGGCATCACCTCGGTCAACAGGATGCGTGTCGGCGAACAGCCAATGGTTTTTGCGGCTGTGATGTAATCCATGTCACGGATCTGCATTGTCACCGAACGGGCCACCAGCGCGAACTGGTGCCACAGCAAGAACCCCAGCACCAGAATGACCACCGTCAGCGACCCGCCGATCAATTGGACAACGGCCAGCGCCAGAAGGATGGTCGGGATGCTTAGCTTGACCGTGACCAGAAAGGTGATCAGGGAATCGATCCGCCCCCCGAAATACCCGGCCAGAACGCCCAGCGTGGTGCCCAGAACGCCCGATATCAACGCGGTGCACACCCCGATCACCAGCGAGATCTGCGCACCATACATCAGGCGGCTCAGATAATCCCGGCCCAGATGGTCGGTGCCCAGCGGATGCGTCCAGCTTCCGCCCTCCATCCAGACCGGGGGCTGCAAGCGCCGGATCAGCGATTGGGCATAGGGGTCGTGCGGGGCCAGCACCGGGGCCAGAAGCGCGACCAGCGCGATAAACACCACAACCGCGCCGCCCACCATGACACCTTTGTGCCGCAGGATTCGGCCACGCAAAACCTGCCGTGGTGTGGGGGTTTTCGGTTCGGCAGCGGGAATTGATATCGTATCAGTCATGTCACGACACCTTGATGCGCGGATCGAGATAGGCGTTGATGATGTCCGACAGCGCCGAGAACCCGATGAAGAACAGCGAAAATATCAGGATGACCGCCTGCATCGTCGGAATGTCCGACCGCATGATCGACTCATACGCCAGCATCCCGATCCCATGCAGCGCAAAGACCGCCTCGACCACGATGGAGCCGCCGAACATGTTCGCCGCCTGGATCGCGGCGACCGCGACCACCGGCACGATCGCGTTCCGCAGCGCATGCTTGAAGAACACCTGCCGCGGCCGGATGCCCTTGGCCCATGCGGTGCGGATGTAATCGGACGACAGCACATCCAGCATGCCCGTCCGTGTCAGTCGCATGATCGGCGGGATCGCGTTGGTCCCCAGAACGATCGTCGGCAGCACATAGGACGCCAGCGAGGCCGTCCCCGACACCGGAAAGATCGGAAACTGGACCGCCAGCAGGATGATCAGCACCAGACTGAACCAGAAATTCGGAATGGCTTGGCCAAATACCGCCACCGACAGCGACAGCCGGTCAATCAGCGTGTTCGGATAGATCGCCGCCAACACCCCCAGCGGCACCCCCAACGCCACCGCGAAGAAGGTGGACAGCGCGCCCAGCGTCAGCGTGACAGGCAACCGGTCCAGGATCAACTCGCTGACCGGCAAGCCAAAATAGGGGCTGACCCCGAAATCACCCATCAAGACATTGCCGAGCCAGCTTAGATACCGGACATGGGCCGGGCGGTCGAACCCGAAGGCTTCGCGCAGGGCCTGCACATCGGCGTCGGTGGCGTCCTCTCCGGCCATCGCGAGTGCCGGGTCAATAGTGAGGTTTAGCAAAACGAATGTGATAATCGAGACACAAAGCGCTACCAGCACTGCCAGCGCAGTTCGTCGAACAAGAAATTGGAGCATTTCGTGACTTCCTAAATATCTTCCGAAAGGCTTGCCGGTTAGCTGCAAATCATATTGATGATCCCGAGCTTTGGCTCGCATACAGATCTCTAATGTTACGCTATGCTAGGCTTTTGAGAATCAGAATTAACGATTTCATCGTTCGAAATATTAGAACAAGTTTTGCGAATTACCCAGGTCTTTACTGGCACTTTGGGGCTAAACACCTGGCCCGGATGTTCAGATTTCTCCAGCCGCCTCTCGCGCTACATGCCGGGCTTATCCGGCATCTATCCACACAGATTTTGTTTCAAGAAACGCATCCAGATGTTCGACGCCACATTCGCGGCCATGACCGGATTGTTTCATTCCGCCCATTGGCACTGCAGGGTCCATAAGCTGATAAGCATTTACCCACACGGTGCCGGCCCGGATACGCCTGCTCATGCGGTGCGCGCAGCCCAGATCGCGGGTCCATACCCCGGCCCCAAGGCCGTATTCGGTATCATTCGCCATTGTCACGGCATCCGCTTCGGTGTCGAAAGGGATGACAACCGCCACAGGGCCGAAAATTTCTTCCCGAACTATCGTCATATCCGCAGTCACGTTCGAAAAGATGGTGGGTTCAACGAAACACCCGCTTGCCAGTGCGCCCGCCAGCCGCTGGCCACCGACCACCGCTGTGGCCCCTGCGGCCTTTCCGGCATCCAGATAGGACATGACGCGCGTCAACTGGCGTTCGGATGCGATAGGTCCGATTTGCGTTGCAGGATCAGTTGCTGGCCCTACACGCAAGGCGCGCGCGAAATCGGCCATACGGGAAACGACTTCGTCAAAGACCGGGCGCTGTACGAAGATACGGCTTCCTGAAGAACAGATCTGTCCGGTATTGCCAAACACCCCCATTGCGGCGCCTGCCGCTGCGCGGTCCAGATCAGCATCGGCAAATACGATGTCGGGGGATTTGCCGCCCAGTTCCAGTGACAGCCGCTTCAGGTTGCCCATCGATGCGGCGATGATCTGGCGCCCTGTTGCTGTCGATCCGGTGAAGGCGATCTTGTCCACGCCCGGATGCGCCGCAAGGGCCGCGCCGGCCTCTGATCCATAGCCGGTAACCATATTTACCACGCCGGGGGGCAGCCCTGCGTCCTGTAGTAGTTCCATCAACCGGATGGATGACAGCGATGCATCCTCGGACGGTTTGAGCACCAGCGTGCACCCCGCCGCCAGAACCGGGCATAGTTTGATCAGGGATGCGGGGAACGGTGCGTTCCACGGAATGATGGCCCCCACCACGCCAACAGGTTCGCGCAAGGTATAGCTGACCACATCGCCGGGAATGGAATTCGAGATTGTTCGCCCTTCTATTGCGGTCACAAGCCCGGCATAGAACCGGATGACAGAAGGTGACCTGCGCCGCATCACGGGCAGGCGGGCAATCGGCGCGCCCATTTCCAGCGTGTCAATCATGGCCAGATCGTCGATATTGGCCTCGACCAGATCTGCAAGCCGCAACAGGATGCGCTGGCGGTCGGCGGGGGTCATGCGTGCCCACTCCCCTTCCAGTGCCGCGCGTGCAGCGCTGACCGCGCGATCAATATCTTCGCTGCCGCCGCGTGCGATGCGCGCCAAGGGGGCGCCGCTGGACGGGTCGACTGTGGGGAAATCGCGCCCGTCGGTAGCGTCACACCAGCTGCCGTTTATGAATATCTGCTGGGCGGGCCTGTCTAACAGGGCCGGGCGGGGCGGGATCTGGAAATGCTGGGTCATCTGTTCCTCTGGTCAGGGTCAGGCCGCATCGACAAGGCGGGCGGCGCGAATAAGGTCTGCGGCACGTTCGGCAATCATCACGACAGGGGCGGCCGTATTGCCAGAAGGGATTGTCGGCATGACCGAGGCATCGACGATGCGCAAACCGGACAGGCCCATCAGGCGTAGGTCTGGGGTCACAACGGCGTCTGGTCCGTGCCCCATGCAGCAGGTGCCAACCGGATGAAACACAGTGGCGACAACCTGCCGCGCATATGCAATCAGCGCGTCGCGATCCCGGACATCCCCCCCGGGCGAGGTTTCTTGCGGGGTGTAGGCCGCCATCGCAGGCTGTGCCATGATGCGCCGCACCAGACCAACCGCGCGCACGGCAAGGTCCACATCCTGCGGGTGGCCAAGAAAATTGTTCAGGATTTCCGGCTGCACCGCCGGGTCGGGGGTGGTGATATGGACATGGCCCCGCGCCGCTGGCCGCAGGTTGCATGCCGAGGATGTAATGCCCGGCCACGGGTGCAGCGGCCCGCCAACACTATCATAGCTGGCCGCCGAAACATGGATTTGCACATCCGGCACCGTCTCGCCGTCGGTGACGGATGCGAAGGCCGCCAGCAATGGCGGCTGCGCAGACATAGGTCCGCTGCGCAACAGCGCCCATTGGGCCGCCATCATCGCGCGCCCCAACAAACTGCGCCCTGAATCGTTCAGTGTGGGGGTGCCGTGCAGCCGGTGCTGTACGCGGATTTGCCAATGATCCTGCAGGTTTTCCCCTACGCCCGGCAGGTCCAGAACTGGTGTGATCCCAAGCGCCGAAAGCCGCGACGCCTGCCCGATGCCAGAACGTTCCAGCACCGCAGGCGAGGCATAGGCCCCTGCTGACAGGATAATTTCCCGCCCCGCGCGCACAATGTGGTGTTGCCCACGGTGAAGAAGGTCCACGCCGGTTACGCGCTTTCCCTCCACAACAAGCCTTTGAACCATCGCGCCGGTCACAACAGTCAGATTGCTGCGTCGCTTCGCCGGTGTCAGAAATGCCTTGGCGGTTGTCTGGCGCCTGCCGTGATGGATGGTTGCACGAAAATAGGCGACGCCTTCATTCTCGCCGCTGTTATAGTCCGACGTGCGGGGAATTCCGGCCTGTTCGGCGGCGTCGATATAGGCATCCAGTGCGGGCCAGCGCATGCCGGGGTCGGAATTTATCCATGGGCCGTGTTGGCCATGCCCTTGCTGGGGCGGGCCTTCTGCGCATTCTGACCGCATGAAATATGGCACGACATCAGACCAGCCCCAGCCTGTGCACCCCATATCGGCCCATCCGTCATAATCAGTCCGATGCCCGCGCACATAGACCATGCCGTTCATGCCCGAACACCCGCCCAGCATGCGCGCGCGCGGCAAGGGCATGGTGCGGCCGTTCAGATGCGGTTCCGGCGCGCTGCGCCACATCCAGTCAAAACGCGGATTGCCGATGACATGACCCAGCAGAAGCGGGATTTCTACCCGCAGGTCGCGCCCTGTACCGCCGGCTTCCAGCAGCAGCACAGACATGCGTGGGTCCTCGCTCAGCCTGTTGGCCAGAACGCAGCCAGCCGTTCCCCCGCCAATGATGACGTAATCCCAGGTTTGGTCAAACATCCCCATGCTCACCCCCGCATCAGATCAGGCAGGAACAGCACGATCACCGGAAACAGGATCAGCAGCAGCACGACAATCAGATCGCAGACCAGAAACCACCCGACGCCTTTGAATATCTTTTGCAGTGGTATGGTGTCGCCCACCACACTTTTGACCACATAGACATTGAACCCAAGGGGCGGGGTCAACATGCCGATCTCAATGAACTTGACGGCCAGCACCCCGAACCAGATCAGACTCATGTCCATCGCGTTCACCAACGGAACAAAGACAGGCATGGTGATCAGCAAAATACCAAGCGGGTCCAGAAACATACCCAGAATCAGGAAGATAACTGTGATGGCCAGCATCACCAGCAGCGGATCAAGGCCCAAGGGCGCAATGGTATCTGCCAGAATGCGGCTCATTCCGGTAAGCGCCAGAAAGCGCGTATACAAAAGCGCCCCGATCCCCACAAAGAATATCTGGGCGGTCACAGCCATCGAATCCTTCAGCGCCTCGATGAATTTTCCGACATTCATTTTGCCTTGCAGAACTGCGATGACCAGCGCAAGAAACGCCCCCGCCGCGCCCACTTCTGTGGGGGTGACCGTGCCGGAATACAGCGCGCCGACAATTCCCACCATCAAAAGCGCGATGGGCCAGATTTCCGCAAGTGCCCGCCAGCGGGCGCGGCGCAGGTCGGGTTCGTCATCCAGCGAAATACGCGGCGCAAGTGACGGGTTGTGCATGCAGCGCAACAGGATCATCACAGAATACAACGCCGCCGTCAGCAGGCCGGGCAGCACACCCGCCAACAGAAGCGCGGTAATCGACACTTCTGCAAAGACGCCGAAAATTACCAGCAGGATCGAGGGCGGGATAAGCGCTGCGATTGTGCCCGCACTGGCCACCGTGCCTGCCGCCAGCCCTTTTTCATAGCCCGCCTTCAGCATTTCGGGAATGGCGATGCGCCCCATCGTCGCCGAGGCCGCCACTGATGACCCGCAGCCTGCAGCGAACCCGGCACAGGCCATGTTTGTGGCGACCGCCAGCCCGCCGGGCAGGGCCGCCAGCCACAGGCGCGCCGCCTTGAACAACGCAGTTGCCGTGCCGGACACTGCCACAATCGCCCCCATCAGCAGAAACATGGGGATGGCCGACAAGTCCCAGTTGGCGACAAAATTATAAGGCACCTCTCGCAGCTGGCCCAGTGCTGTGTTCCAGCCCCGGACATACCAGAACCCGCAAAACGCAACAGACCCCAGCGCGACACCAATCGGCACCCGCAGCGAAATCAGAAGCAAAACCACCGCAAGGCTGGTTCCGCCAAGAACAAGACCTGTCATTGCAGGGACTCCCTATCCGGTGCTGACAGGCTGCGAAGCAGGCGGATCAGCACATGCAGAAACAATAATCCGCAGGCCAAGGGAACAATCCATCGTCCTTGCCAGACCGGGATGACCGCGATTTGCAGGTCAATGAATTCTCCCGATGCCGTGCGCCGCTGCGCACTTTCAAACGCCATCCAGGTCAGCATGCCAACATAGACCAGCATCAGACTGGTGCTGAACAGATCGACCAGCCGCCGCACTCCCCCGCGCAAGTTGGAGGTGAACACATCGACCGACATGTGACCAAGGTTGCGCGACACGAATGCAAGCGGCAGGAATGCCAAGGCAACCATATAATAGCGTGCCGCCACAACATTGGTGCCATGCAAGGGGGCGTTCAGCACTGTCCGGCTGAACACGTCCACCGCGACATGTGTCATCATCGCCGCCCCAGCAAGGGCGGCGATATAAAGGCACCAGCGTTCCAGCACTTCCAGAATATCATCAAGTTTCTGCACGTCAGGTCCGCCAGTCAGGGGTTACAGATCGTCAGGATCGACCTTGGAATAGACTTCGTTCCAAAGGACTTCGGCGAATTTTTCGACATCATCGCCAATTTCTTCAGACAGGACGCGCCACTTCACCAGAAGTTCGGCATATGCGTCGTATATCTGCGCGGCATCAGCCACGCCAAAGCCTTCGGCACGGCTGATATGGCTTTCGCGTTCCTGCGCCTGATAGGCGGCCATCATCGTGTCGAAATCCTCGCCCACGGGCACGAATTCAACGCCGAATTCACTGACGGCTTGCGCCACGTTATCGGCGTTTTGCTTGATGAACAGATCGATTGTCTGGGTCGCGCCAACATAGGCTGCCCCGCGCAGATGCGCGATCTGCTGGTCGCGCGTCATTGCCTTGAACACTTCGCGGTTCAACCATAGCGCCAGAACCGGTGATGAGACACCCAACGAAAAATCGGTCACATGTTTGGCAAATTCGCCATAGCCAAAAGTTTTCAGCCAGCCCGAAACGCCCGCCACGCAATCCAGCCCGCCGCGTTGCAGCAGCGTGACCGCTTCGGTCAGCGATGCTGAAATCACCTGCGCGCCCGCTTCGTTCAATATGCCCAGCGATGCGCCGGACGCGCGTATCCGCTTGCCGCGAATATCCTCGACTGTGGTGATCGGCTGGCGGCACATCAGATAGAACGGTGCGCCCGCATAGCCCCCCAGCGGCAGCGCGTCCTGCGCGCGGGCCTCTGCCAGACAGGACGGACAGTTCAGCATGATCGTTTCCACCGATGCGCCCGCCGCTGCAACCGGGTCCGACCCGGGCACGACAGTTGAATACAGCATGGACATTGCCGGGGTCAGGTCGGGCACATAGGTGGGCACCGCGACGCCTGCATCCATAAGCAGATCGCGCACGGCGGCAAAGGTTTCCACCCCGCCTGCAAGTTGTCCACCGGGCATCAGTTCCCATGTGACAGCGCCATCGGTTTCTTCGGCAATGCGGTTGAACATTTCGGGCAGTGCGCCGGCGTTCAGCCAATCCGTTGCCGGGACCCATGACCCGTAGACATAATCCTGCGCTGCCGCAGGGGCTGCGACCCCTGCGGCAAGGGCTGCGGCAAGTGCTGCCGTCCTTGCATATCTTTTCATTTCAGTCCTCCCGGTGAATGCTGGGGTGCCCCCAGCGGCTGGTAGTTCCCGGCATCATGCCGGGATCACGCTGACAGGCAGGCGGGCATGGCCGCGCAGCCAGTTTGTATGTGTCAATTCCGGTGTCCCGTTCAGGTTGATGGCGCGGAAATGGCGCGCCATGGCGGACAGGACGGCAACAGCCTCCAGCCGCGCGATGACCTGGCCCACACAGCCATGCACGCCAACCCCGAAGGACAGATGCCCGCGCGTGGGGCGCGTGATGTCGAAGTCATCCGGGCGGTCAAAAGCGCGGGGATCGCGGTTGCCCGCAGCAATGAACAGCAGAACCTTATGCCCCTGCGGCAGCGGTATTCCCCGAAAACTTGTATCCTTCGCCACTGTCCGGCCAACCAGATGACTGGGCGGATGCAGGCGCAGGGTTTCCTCGAATGCGGCGGCGGCGCGTGTGGGGTCAGCGCGCAGAAGATCCCATTGATCGGGGTTTTCCGCCAGCGCGCGGATGGCGTTGCCGATACCATAGATTGTTGTATCCAGTCCCGCAGACAGGAATGTGCGCACCAGAAGCCCCGCCTCGACGGGGGTAATCGTGCCCGCGTCAGCATGCGCATAAATGGCAGCACCGAACCCGCCCGGCGCCAGGCTTTCGCGCGCACATTGTTGTGTGACCCACGCGATTGAATCGCGCGCCTGTTCCTCGGCCTTTTGCCAGATCGCATTTCGCGGTCCAAGTGAATTGAAATTCAGACTGGCATATCGCAGCAAATGTTCGCGCCCGTCTTGCTGAAGGCCCACGGCGTCCGGCAGAACCGCCATTGGCAAGGCTTTCGCCAGGTCGGCTGCGGCGTCAAACTGACCGCGCTGTGCCAGATCACGCACCATACCGTCTGCCTGCGCTTCGGTCCGAGCCTTGAATTCCTCAAGCGAGCGTAGCGACAGGATGTCGTTCAGCACGCCACGCGCGCGGTTGTGGTCGGGCGGGTCCGTATCAAGAATGATTGATGGCACACGCCAGCCATCCTTGCGGATGTCATGGATACCTGTGCCGCCTGTGGATGTGAATGTTTTCCAGTTCCGCAGGATTTCGCGGCATATTTCATGGCGTCCCGTGGCTGAAACGTCATAGCGGGGCAGATAGACAAGTTCACCCGCCTCGCGAATTTGCGCGTCAATGTGTCCTGGTCGGCATATTTCCGCATCTGAAAACGGATCGCCCGCGATAACGGGCAAATCGGTCATCACCTTCATTCCGAACACCCCCCTGGGGTTGCGACCCTCCTCCTGCGCCGCATATCCCCGATACAAGTCTTGCTACATGAAATTTGCTTTGCAAAGGGGGCAAGACTATAAATTATTAGGCTGATCTATTAGTTTTATTCATGACTGCGCTTCAGGAGGGGCTATGCATATCGATCTGAAAGGGCTGGAAGCCTTTATTGCAATTGCGGATGCGGGCAGTTTTCTGGGCGCTGCAGAGCGTCTGAACCTGTCGCAAACAGCGCTAAGTCACAGAATTGCAAAGATAGAAGCCGATCTTGGCGTCACCCTTATTGCGCGAACGTCCCGCAGGCTGTCACTGACGGCGGAAGGGCGTGAATTGCTGCCGCGCGCGCGTGCATCATTGGGGGAGTTGTCCGTTCTTGTGGCCGATTTCCGGCATCGCGGGCAGGCGCGCAAACGGCAGATCACGGTTGGGTGCATCCCGACACTTGTTGCCGGGGTCATGGCACCGGCGCTTCAGATCTTCATGCGGACCTATCCATCGGTGCGTGTGCGCGTGCAGGATGGGTATGCCTCGCTTCTTGCCGAAATGGTGCGCACGGCACAAGTGGACCTGTCGCTTATGGTCACGCGCGGCACACATTTCGAAACGGTGTTCGAGCCGCTGCGCAGCGAAGGCTTTGTTTTGTGCTGTCCGCCGGACCATGCGCTTGCGCGGCACAGCTCGCTGCGCTTCGCTGAGCTTGAAGGCTATGATCTTATTGGAAACAGTGTCATAGCGGACGCAATGCGCGATATTGACCAACTTGTGCAATGGCGTTTTCGGGTTGAGAATGTGGCAACCGCCGTCGCAATGGTCGAGGCTGGGCTGGGCGTTACCCTGGTGCCCGCGCTGGCCGTGGGGCAGCATAACCGCGCCAGACTTTCGGCAGTGCCACTTGCAGAACCAGGCGTGGTCCGGCGCTTGGGTTTGTTGACCAGGCCAGATATGCCCCTGTCCAACCCGGCGGCGCATCTGGCCGAAATTCTGCGCGAGGCCTTGTGGGACGGAAGCGCCGCTTCCCCAACTGCCAAAGATGAAATATACTAATAGATACGGGAAATCAAAGAATTTGACGATGTGCAGCTGCCCGGTATGCTGGCGTCCTGTGCCGTGATTGCGGGCTTGATGGCCCCCTGAGTGGACGCGCACAAGCATTTGGGAGGATGCCATGTCTAAAATCGCTAGCGTCAAACGTGCCCTTGCAACCACAACGATTGTTGCTTCGCTGGCTTATGCCCCTGCGGGCCTTGCGCAGGACAATGAAACGGTCCGCCTTGGGCTGTTGCGTGTTTCGTCGCAGGCACCGTTTTTTGTGGGGGCCGCGAAAGGGTATTTTGAAGAAGTCGGGATCGATGTTGAAATCGTGTTCTTCGATGCTGCTGTGCCCGCAACGCTGGCCATTGCATCAGGGGATGTGGACATGTCCATCGTGGGGTTTATTCCGGCGTTTTTTAATCTTGCCGCAGATGGCAGCCTGAAAGTTGTGTCCGGCCATGCGCGTGAAACAGCCGGGTTCCAGAACACTGGTTTTTTCGTTTCCCCGCAGGCATGGGAAGCGGGTGTGCGCGAATTTTCCGACCTGGGGGGGCGGTCCCTGGGGCTGACAACCATGGGGTCGACGGCGCATTTCATGTCGGCAATGATTGCCGAAAGCGCGGGCGTTGACCCCGCCAGCATTCGCTATGTTCCTGCACAGGGGCTGGGCAATCTTGCGGCAATGGTGCAGGGCGGTCAGGCCGATGTTGTCGCGGGCGCAAGCACCGGGTTCCTGCCCCTGTATCAGGAAGGACAGATCGAACTGATGGGCTGGGCGGGGGATGCGTTGACCATGCAATTGTCTGCGCTGGCTACAAGCGCCGACATGATCGAGAACCGGCGCGACGCTGTTGAAGCGGTGATCAGCGTCTATGAACGCGTGAAGGAAGAATATTACGCCGCCCTTGTCGACAACCGAAACCAGGACGGAACTTTCATTGATCCGGCGCTTGCGGATGACTTCCTTGGTATTGTCGAGGACTATACCGGCATTTCCGCCGAAGCGATGTCACGGTCAATCAGCGCCATCGACGCGCGGCTGGATGTGGGCAACATCATCGCGGCGGCGGACTGGTATCATGCACAGGGCTTCATGGACCAGCGTGCAGATCCGGCCATGTTTCTGGACCTGTCTTTCGTCGAGGGGCATGAAAACGTTCCCGACGGGTTCGGCAACTGAAGCACGAAGGTTTTTGGCATGGAACTCGCGCTTACTGGCATAACGCACAGCTTTGGTGCGCTGAAAGTGCTGGACAATGTGTCCATCACCGCGCGTGACGGAGAGATCCTTGCGCTGATCGGGCCTTCGGGGTGCGGGAAATCAACATTGCTGGGCATTGCGGGGGGGCTTCTGGCCCCTTCGGCGGGGAAGGTGGAACTGCGCGGCACACGCGGGCCGGACACCTTGAATGAAATCACCTATGTGTTTCAGGATTTTGCGCTTTTGCCCTGGGCCAGTGTGCGCGACAACATCGCGTTTGCGCTGAAGCATCATGGCCTGTCGCGCCAGGCCATGGACGCGCGCATTTCGAACGCGCTGGAACGCACGGGACTGTCAGAGTTCCTTGATGCCTTTCCCAAACAGCTTTCGGGCGGCATGAAGCAGCGTGTGGGAATTGCGCGCGCGCTTGCCGTGCGCCCGGCGGTGTTTTTGATGGATGAACCCTTGTCAGCGCTGGATGCACAAACGCGCGAATTGCTGCAGGAAGATATTCTTGACCTATGGGAACGCGACCGCGCCACCATCGTATATGTGACGCATAATTTTCAAGAAGCGATCCGTCTGGCCAACCGTGTGGTGGTCCTGTCGCGCAGGCCGGGCCGCGTCCGAGAGGTGATAGACGTTCCCATTCCGCAAAAGGACCGCCAACGCCCCGAGCATCAGGCGCAAATTCAGGGGCTTGCAGAACGCTTGTGGTCGCTGATCCGCGATGAAGCCCGTGACGCAGACAGGGAATTGATCAATGGCTGATATATCGTCTTCAGCCGGCGACCAACGGCATGCCACCGCGCCGGACGCGAAAACGCAGATTACCAGACCGATGGTCTTTCGGGGCGGGGGCTTCGCGCCAAAGTCACACCCCCTTGTGACAGCGGTTGCCATCCTTGCGCTTCTGGCGTTCTGGCAGGCCGCGACCATAATCTGGTCCATCAGCCCGACCTTCCTGCCTTCACCCGAACGCGTTGGCCGGTCACTTTGGCGCATGATCGAAACGGGCGAATTGTGGCGGCACCTTTCGGCCTCACTTTACCGGATTGGTTGGGGCTGGTTTTTGGGCACGCTGTTTGGTGTTGCCATCGGGGTCATGATCGGGCTGTTTACGGTGGCGCGCGCGGTCGGTGCACCGCTGGTTGCGGCGCTGTATCCGGTTCCGAAAATCGCGTTGCTGCCGCTGTTCATCTTGTGGTTGGGCATTGGCGAGGGGTCCAAGGTCGCCACAATCGGTCTTTCGGTCTTCTTTCCGACGGTCATTGCCACCTATGCCGGTGTCGATGCTGTGCCGCGCAACCTGATCCGCATGGCACAAAGCTTCAATGTGCCACTGTGGCGGATTGTGTGGTCCTTGCTGTTGCCGGGTGCCCTTGCGGGCATGCTGGCGGGGTTTCGTATTTCCATTGCGGCCGCCCTGCTGGTGCTTGTCGCCGCCGAAATGATCGGGGCGCAATTCGGGCTTGGGGCCTTTCTTATTCTTACAGGCAATATGCTTCAGACTGACAAGCTGATGGCAGGGGTCGTCGTGTTGTCGGCCATGGGTCTGACCGCAAGCTGGCTTGTCACCTTAATTGAACGCCGCGTCCTTCATTGGCGCTGAAGCCCTACTCAAGGAGTGCTCATGTCTTTATCTTCCCCGAACATCATTCACGAACCCGCGCGCGAAGTGCCGGTTTTCGGTGACTACGAGGTGGTCGTTGCCGGTGGTGGCCCTGCCGGAATTGCCGCAGCACTGGCGGCTGGTCGCGCAGGGCGCAAGGTCATTTTGATCGAACGATACGGGTTTCTGGGCGGCGCGGGCACTGCCGCTGGCCTGTCCACGTTTTGCGGCCTTCATTCCAATGTGCGCGGGGAACATGTGCGCACGACGCGCGGGGTGGCCGACGATATACTGGGCGAACTGAACGCAATGGAGGGCCTGAATGCCCCGCATCTGTCGGTCCAGCAACGCATTCAGGCGCAGGCCTATGACATCTCCGCCTACAAGATTGCCGTCGACAAGCTTCTGCTCGCAGCCGGGGTGACCATTTTGTATCACGCCTATGTTGCGGCGCTGGTCATGGAAGAGCAGCATATCACCGCTGTCTTTGTCGAAACGAAAGAAGGCCGCAGGGCCATTCGCGGATCAATTTTCGTGGATGGAACCGGCGACGGTGATCTGGCGGCCTGGGCGGGCGCACCCTATGACGTGGGCGACGGGCAGGGCGATATGCTGTATCCGACGACCATGTATCGTATCAACGGGGTGGACCCGGCGGCGGCTGGCAGGGCATGGGAAGACATTCCCCGCCTGATGGCAGAGGAAGAGGCCCGCACTGGCATTGATTTTCCCCGCAAAAAGCCCATTGTGCGCCCGCAGCGCAACCCCATCGAATGGCGCGCAAACCTGACACAGATACGCAATACCGAAGGCGGGCCGGTCAACGGGCTGGATGCACGACAGCTTAGCCATGGTGAGATTGAGGGCCGCAAGCAGTGCTGGGACACCTTCCGCTTCATAAAGAAGGTCACGCCCGGCTTCTCGAATGCGTATATTGTGGAAATCGCGCCGCAGATCGGTATCCGCGAAACGCGGCGCGTTATCGGGCCTTATCTGCTTTCAGAACAGGATATTCTGGGTTGTGCGGATTTCAGTGATTCCATTGGTGTGAATGGCTGGCCCGTTGAGGCGCATGTCTCCGGCGACGTGGTGTTCAAGTTCACCGCCGAAGGCAGTCGCGGCTTCAACCAGATTCCGTATCGTATTTTGCTGCCGCAGGGGGTGGGGAACCTGCTGGTTGCAGGTCGCTGCGCGTCGATGACGCATGAAGGACAATCTTCCGCGCGGGTGACCGGCCCTTGCTTTATCATGGGCGAGGCCGCAGGCGTGGCCGCAGACCTTGCGCTGGGCGGCAGCATTGCGCCCGCCGATATTGATATTGCGGCCTTGCAGAAACGCCTTTCTGAAGGTGGTGCATTTCTGGGGGATGAAGCCCGCTTGGAGTTGGTCGCGTGACAGACAGCAAAAAGACCACCTGGCGTTCAAACCTGCCGGAAGGCACACCGCTTTGGGCCGGACGGCGTGCGCATTGGACCGCTTTGGGCCTAAGCGCCGAGGATATGGCCAAGCCCAAGATCGCCATTGTCAATTCATCGTCCAAACTGGCGATTTGCTTTTCGCATCTGGATGAGGTGGCCGCCGAAGTGGCCAGCGCCATCCGCGATGCGGGCGCGGTCCCGTTCGAAGTGCGCACAACCGCGCCGTCGGATTTCATGACATCGGCGGCAAAAGGCGGGGCATATATTCTGCCAGCGCGCGACCTGATTGCACATGATATCGAAGCGCAGGTGGAAGGGGCGTTGCTGGACGGGATGATCTGTCTGGCAAGCTGTGACAAAACCGCGCCGGGGCAGTTGATGGCCGCCGCGCGCCTGAACATCCCCACGATCCTTGCATCTGGCGGGTATCAGGCCAGCGGCGAATGGCAAGGCCGCCATGTCGATATCGAAGATGTCTTTTTGCATTCGACCGATGTTGCCGCAGGCCGCATGAGTGTGGAAGATTTGGGCCAGATGGCGGATCGCGCCATCCGCAGCCCCGGTGTGTGTGCGGGCATGGGAACGGCGAATTCCATGCATATTGTGGCCGAAGCCCTTGGTATGATGCTGCCCGGACATACCCCTGTACGCGCCAATAGCGAAAAGATGTTTGCCAATGTCCGCGCCGCCGCTGCCCGGATTGTGGAAATGGTGCACGAAGACCTGAAGCCGCGTGATATCCTGACCGAAGCCGCTTTTGAAAATGCGGTGAAAGCAACGCTGGCAATTTCAGGGTCGATCAACTGCGTCAAGCATTTGCAGGCCATCGCCAATGAAGCGGGCGTGCCCATCGAAATTGGACCAATGTTCCGCCGTTTCGGGGCGGACGCGCCAATGCTGACAGATGTGCGCCCGAATGGCGAAACCCTGACCGAAACCTTCGAGGATGCGGGCGGCGGCGCGGGTATCCTGCGCAGGCTGGCCCCTGTTCTGCGCCGCGAAGCGCGGTCTGTGGCAGGGTGCAGCATGGGTGAAATTGTGGCAGACACACCAGACCCTGATGGTGCTGTCATTCGCCCGCTGGATACCCCGCTGTCGCAGCGCCCGGCGCTGACCTATGTGGCGGGGTCGCTTTTGCCCGGCGGCGGGATTATCCGCATGGGGGCGGTAAAAATGCGCACGACGCGCCATCGCGGCCCCGCGCGCATCTTCCATAGCCGTGATGACGCTGTTGCCGGAATAAATGCCGACACGGTGCAAAAAGGCGAAGTCGTTGTGCTGCGCGGTATTGGCGTGGTGGGCGGCCCCGGCATGGCGCTGACATCTGCGGTGGTGTTCGCGCTGAAAAGCAAGGGGCTGATTGATGATGTGGCGGTGATTACCGAAGGGCAGGTGTCGGGGCTTGTCAATCAGGGGCTGGTGGTGGGCGAAGCCTCGCCCGAGGCGGCATCGGGCGGGCCGATCGCGCTGCTGAAGGATGGCGACACCATCTTGATTGACGCGCTGGAAGGTGTCGTCGATCTGGAGGTTTCAACCGAAGAACTGGCGCGCCGTGCGGCCGCTGGTGAAGGGTTCCAACTGACGGGCAAGGCCACCGGCTTTCTTGGGGTCTACCGCGCCACAGTGCGGCCTGTGCATGAAGGGGCGACCATGGACCGGGAGGAGTAAGCCAATCATGGCGCGTTCGGCGGGTGTTTTTCCAAAACAACACAGGCGGTCAGGGGGTGAAGCGGCTGCCCATACGTTCCGCCCAACGCGCCACGATGGCGTCAAGCCCGCTTGGTTGTTTTTCAAACACCAATGCGTCCGGCCCGAATTCCACGCCGGGTTGGCGCGACCGTGCCCAGATATGCGCCACGGGTTCCAGCCAGCTTGTGTCGTCCAGCGTTCCACCCCGGATATGGCAGAATTCGGCATCCGGCCGCGTGTGCCAGATGCGGGTCGCGCAGACCGGGCAGAAGGCAACTTCAGTTGTCGTTCCCGCATCGGTTACGCGCGCCCAGTGCCCCAGCGTTCCGCGAACCTGCACATCCGCACGTCGCACCCGAAGCGATTCCCCGAATGCACTGCCCGATGCGCGCTGACACTGTGTGCAATGGCACCAGTAATAGGCGACAGGCGCGCTTGTGATGCTGTAGCGCAGGGCGCCGCACTGGCAGCCACCGTTCAGGGGCAGGGCAATCTGTGGGGGCATCTGGGCAATTCCTTGGTTGTTCGGTGTGCTCCATGCTACCAGCCCAGACCGGACCTGAGAATTTCAAACCCTGTTGCGCGCATAACAAAACAGGCCCGTAGCGCGGGACTATCCCATGAGCAGGAGTTGACATGAAAGATGCGCCACCCGTTCAGTCCACGGTGATTTCAGGATTGATAGACGCCGATATTCACCCGCGCAATCCGCTGCGCCGTGATCTGGCACCGCATGCGTCCGCCTATTGGGCCGAAATGTTCGAATACCGTAGTATTGACCGGCTTGAAATGATGTCGCAGCCGCAGTCCATAGGGTTGAACCAGCATGCAAAGGGGCCACAGGCAAACGCGACGCCCCATGATATTGCGCGCCTGCATCTGGACCCACAAGGTATTGCAGCCGGAATTCTGAATGTCATGTCTGGGGCGCATGCCGCGTATGACCCTTATCTGGCAGCGGCGCTGTGCGAAGCGACCAACCGCTGGCTGGCCGCTGACTGGTTGGGCCAGGACTCGCGCTTGCGCGCAGCAGCACTTGTGCCGTTTCTGAACCCTGACGCGGCGGTGCAGGAAATAAACCGCCTTGCACCGGACGGGCGGTTTGTTTCTGTGCTGACGCCCCTGATGGGGGAAAGGCCACTTGGCCGGCGGGAACATTGGCCGATCTATCGCGCCATGTCCGAGCATGGCTTTGCACTGGCCGTCCATCCGGGGTCCATCTATCGGCATGCGCCCACGCAATCGGGGTTTCTGTCCTACCGGGTTGAAGAAGCAGCGCTTGCGCCGCAAGCCTTCGCCAGTCAGGTGGCCAGTCTGGTGGCCGAAGGGGTTTTTACGGAATTCCCCGATTTGCGGGTGGTGTTGCTGGAGAGCGGCATAAGCTGGCTGCCCGCGCTGATGTGGCGGATGACGAAAGACTGGAAAGGCATACGTCTGGAAGTGCCGTGGATCAAGGAAGCGCCGTCAGACATTATTACCCGCCATGTGCGCATGAGCACACAGGCCGCCGACCTGCCGCAAGACGCAGACCAGATTGCCCGTGTTCTGGGACAGTTTGATGCCGCCAATATGCTGATCCATGCCTCGGATTTTCCCAGACCGCATGCCACTGGCCCCGGATTGCCCGACTGGCTGCCAGCGCCGCTGCATGCGGCTGTGGCGCGGGACACGGCCCGCGCCACCTTTGCCCGACTGGAGGGAGTGTGATGACCCGCGAATTGCTTGCAAAAGCCAAAGGGGCAACCGATGACCGCGCCCGCACCATGATTGTTGATTGCGATATTCACCCCGCCTATACATCGCAGGCGGAAATGCTGTCCTATCTGCCGTTGCGCTGGCGCCAGCATGTTCAGGAATTCGGGTTGTTTTCCGCCAACCCGTTGATGGGGGCGCTGCCTTACCCGCGCATGAATCACGGGATGCGCCGCGATTCCTATCCTGCGGCAGGCGGCCCGCCTGCGTCTGATCTGGCCTTTTTGCAAGAACAGCTGCTGGACGCGCATGATATCGAATACGGTATTCTGCAACCGCTTAGCCCCGGCCATTTGATGTCCAACACGGCGCTGGGCGTGGCACTTTGTGCTGGCACCAATGACTGGCAGATTGACAAATGGGCCAGCCCCGAGCCGCGCTTGAAAGCGTCGCTTTCGGTCATGCAGGAAGATGCGCAAGCGTCCGTGTCGGAAATACAGACGCGCGCCAATGACCGCCGTTTTGTGCAGGTTGCCATCAGCCCGCGCACGCTGGAACCGGCGGGGCGCCAGCGATACTGGCCAATCTACGAAGCGGCGGCCCATTATGACCTGCCCGTTGCCATGCATTCGGCGGCCTTTGGCAGCCGCGCAAATACCGGGTCGGGCTGGGCGTCATTCTATATTGAAGAACATTTTGCTTTTTCGCATGCTGCGCAAACAGCGTTGGTCAGCATGATTTTCGAAGGCGTGTTCGATGTGTTTCCTGATTTGAAAGTGGTGTTGGTCGAAGGTGGGTTCGCATGGTTTCCCGCCATGGTCTGGCGGCTTGACCGGGAATGGGAACGCCACAGGCGCGAAGTCCCGCATCTGAAACGCCGCCCTTCGGACTACATCCGCGACCATGTCTGGTTGACGACACAGCCAGTAGAGGAACCGCCGCTATCATCGCAACTTGATGATATCCTGCGCTGGGTGGGTATGGACAGGCTGCTGTTTTCAACGGATTATCCGCATTGGGACTTCGATCATCCTGATTATGCGTTTCGCCTGCCACTCTCGCCCGCCGACCGCGCCTTGTTGCTGCGCGAAAATGCCGTCAGCTTGTTCCGGCTGGATACGGCACCCAAGGGGAGGGGCGCATGACAGATCATGTGGTATGTGCGCTGTCGGAACTGCCCCCCGGCACAGCGAAACGTGTCATGATCGGCACCCGCGCGATTGCGGTTTTCAATGTGGATGGCAAGCTTTCTGCCATAGCGGACCGCTGCCCGCATGAAGGCGCAAGCCTGTCGCTGGGGCAGGTGGGGGGTGTCATCGTCGCGGACAGACCAGGGGAATACCGGGTCCGAACCGACATGAAGATGGTTCGGTGCCCTTGGCATGGATGGGAGTTTGACATGGAAACCGGAAAATCATGGTGCGACCCTGCCCGCATGAAAACCCGCAGTTTCGGTGTGAAGATATGCCCCGGTGCCACGCTGGAAGAAGGGACCTACCGCCTGGAGGTATTTGCCGTATCCTTGCAAGATGACTATGTTGTGGTTACCTGTTGATTGTCATTGAGAATTGATGGGGTGCATACCCCCACGCGACAGCAGCGCAATGTGCCAAGGTGATGTGGGTCTTGGCCAATCACCGCGACGGCAAGCGAAGCTTTCACCCCCACCCCGTCAATGTTCGGGCGCTATCGGGATTTCGCGGTCTGGCTGGCCTGGCGCCCCGAAAACGCGCAGCCGGGGCAATCAGGCCTTGGGGTGAATGTCCAGGATGGGACAGCGCGACATCCGGCGGCTACTAATCATCGGTGCAATGTCCGTCATCCGCCGGGCAACCCGCATAGGAACAATTCCGGGAAGTTGGCTACATGCCATGGTGATGCGCAAGCAATGCTGCTGCGGCGGGGGGGGGCAGATGAAGATGGCGGCTTATGCGAAGGTCACCGATTTGCCAAGCGGCAACTCCCGCACCCGCGTGCTGGTCAAGGCGAAGATGGCATTGGCCAGCGCGGGGGCCGTCGGGGGCGTGCCGGGTTCGCCGATGCCGCGAATATGGTGCTGGTTTTCAAGAATACGGGTATGGATACGCGGCGCCTGATACATGCGTAAAACCGGGTAGTCGTGGTAATTCGACTGATTCACCGCGCCATCTGCAAGGGTGATTTCCTCGGCTATTGCGGCGCTTAGCCCGTAATTGACCCCAGAAATCAGCTGCGCGTCCAGATTTCTGGGGTCAAGGGCCACGCCCACATCTGCTGCGATCCAGACATCACGGATCAGGATACCGCTGCGTGTCTGTTCAATCTCGATGATTTGCGCGGTTGGCACCCCGAAGGTCAGCGCAAAGGCCACGCCCCGCGCCCGGCCTGCAGGTGGCGCAGTGCCCCACGCGGCCATTTCCGCCACCGCCGTCAGCACGGCGCGGCTGGGGGTGTCGGTCATCAGCGACAGCCGCATTTCGACCGGGTCGCGGCCAGCGGCTGTGGCCAGTTCGTCCATCATGCATTCATGGAAAAAACTATTCTGCGACGCGCCAACAGACCGCCAGAACCCGACCGGTAACAAGGGTTCTGACCTGTAGGCGGTCACACGGTAGTTTGCGATCGCATAGGGCTGGTCCCATAGGGCTTGGGGCAGTGTGAAATCCGGCACGAAACCGGGGATGGGCGCGGGCGCACCACCGCGCGCGTCGATGCCTGCCATGATCGAAGGCGCGGCGGTGGCGATATCGACAGCCACCGGCACCCCATCCGTGATGGCCGCGCGGAAACGGCCAATGGCGGCGGGGCGGTAAGGCCCGCGCGACATATCCTCTGCGCGGGGATAGGTCAGCAGAACCGGCGTGCCCTGCATTTGAACGGCAAGTTTTGCAGCGATCTGGATAAAGTCCATCTCGCCCCGCCGCCCGAATGCACCCCCCATAAGGGTTGTGGTGAGTGTCACGGCGCTTTCGTCTATGCCCGCCGCACGCGCGGCTTCGCGCTGGGCGACAGTGGGGCCTTGGGTGCCCGCCCATATTTGAAGCGCGCCATCTTGCATCAGGGCGGCCGCACTCATGGGTTCCATTGTGGCATGCGCCAGATAGGGGGCGCGGTATTCCCCTTCGATGACATTGGCCCCTTTCAGCGCCGCCTCGACATCGCCATCATCGCGCTGGCGGCTGTCTTGGTGTTCTGGCCGAAAGGCGGCTGCGATGGTGTTGAAATGGCCTGCGGTGTTGGCCGGATAGATTGGCGGTGCCCAATCATACACCACCGCGTCCAGCGCCCGCATTGCCGTCCATGTGTCGGTGGCCACGGCGACCACGCCCGTATCGACACTTATCACCGCCACCACCCCCCGCATGGAAAGTGCGGCACTGGCGTCGAAGCTACGCAGCGCACCGCCCAGATAAGGGCTGCGCCGAAGTGCCCCGAAGCGCATGCCGGGCAGGCGGATGTCACTGGCATAGAGCGCGCGACCCGTCGTCTTGTCCACCACATCAAGCCGGTCCTGCGATTGCCCAAGGATGCGCCATGCGCTGCGCGGGCGCAGCGCGGGCGCGTCTGCCAGTTTGGTTGTTGCCGCTTCGGTAGCCAGATCGCCATAGGCAAGCTGCGTCCCGTCTGGAAGGATGACCGCGCCCGCCTTCGTGGCCAGTTGCGCGACGGGGATGCCGGTTCGCGCGGCGGCAGCGGCCTTCAGGGTTTCGCGGGCCACCGCCCCGGCGCGCCGCATCTTTACATAGGCGTCATGGGTCGAGGTGGACCCGCCGGTGATCTGGTAGCCCAGAAACACCGCTGGAATGTCGCGCTGTGCGCGGGCAAATTCCGCGATGGCGCTGTTGTCCGTGGTCGGGAAGGGATACCCTTCTTTGACCACCCCACCGTTGAAATAGGCGGATGACGGGGGGCCGTGCTCGATTTGTATCTGGCCCAGTTCCACATCCAGTTCTTCGGCCACCAGCGAGGCAAGCAGGGTGTGGATGCCTTGGCCCATTTCGGCACGGGGCGTAATCAGGGTGATGCCTGCTGCCGTGATTTTGACGTAAGGGGTCAGCGCGGCCTCGTCCGGGGCCAGCCCCCCGGTCAACGGGTTTTCCAGCCGGTCGTTATAGGTGCGCACACCAAAGACCACGCCCCCCGCCACCGTGACCGACGCAATGATGAAGCC
Source organism: Roseinatronobacter sp. NSM (assembly GCF_052379845.1). Taxonomy (NCBI): domain Bacteria; kingdom Pseudomonadati; phylum Pseudomonadota; class Alphaproteobacteria; order Rhodobacterales; family Paracoccaceae; genus Roseinatronobacter; species Roseinatronobacter sp. NSM. Next base: position 45,057 of record NZ_JBQTCF010000030.1, read on the forward strand.
GCGCCGCGTGTATGTTCCCAAACGGCCCATCTCATGCCCCCCGCATCGCGGCGGCGGCACTGTGGATCGCCGCACGAATACGCGGATAAGTGCCGCAGCGGCACAGGTTGCCGGACATGGCCGCGTCTATGTCGTCATCCGTGGGGGCGGGGTTTTGGGCCAGCAGGTCGGCGGCTTGCATGATCTGGCCAGACTGGCAGTAGCCGCATTGTGCCACCTGATGGTCGATCCATGCGGCCTGAATGGCGTGCAGCGCGCCTGCGCTGCCCAACCCCTCAATCGTGGTCACATCGCCCCAGACATCGGCCAGCGCCACTTGACACGACCGCACTGCCTGCCCATCGATATGCACCGTGCAGGCCCCGCACTGGGCGATCCCGCAACCGTATTTGACGCCAGTGATATTCAGCGCGTCGCGCAGCACCCACAAAAGGGGCATGTCATCGGGCAGGTCCACGCTATGGGGTATTCCATTGATTGTCAGGTTCATCGGCTTCTCCTGAATTCTTGCGGTAACATTCGCACTATTCAGTCCAACGGGCAACTTGCAGATCACGTCAAGCCGATTGCCGGAAATGCCCAAAGCCAAAGCCGGTCACCAGAACAATCTTTTCCATCATCAATCCCTCAGGCATCCTCAGACAGGGTCAGTTCGCCCAGCCGGATTGCGGCCTGCACTGCCTGGGCTGTTGTCTTGACCCCGATCCGGTGGCGGATATTGCGCAGGTGGTTTTCAACCGTTCGTCCCGAGATCCCCAGTGCCGCCGCGATTTCAGCCTGCCTGCGCCCTGCGGCAATCAGGCCAAGGACCTCGCGCTCGCGGTCCGACAGCCGTCTGGCTGTGCCGCTGTCATGCCCTTCCACCAGTTGGCGGCTACGGCGGAACGCTGCAACGCCAAGCAGCGACAGGAAAAGCTGCGCCCGCCCCGAAGCGTCCAGACGCGGGCCGCCGAAGCTGGCCACCCCTTCAAGCCCGATGGGGCCATAGACCGGCACCTGAAACCCATTGATACCGCTGCCGGTCGGTTTGCGCACGACCTGATAGCCCTGTGTTTCTGTCTTGGTCCAGAAAAATGGTTCCCGGACGTTCAGCACATGGCGCGTGACCGGGCACCGCGCCAGATAGGTGTCGGCGTCGACAGGGGTGCCGTCGCCGAACCAATCGCCTTCGATCCAGAAGATACGGTCAACTGTCACATCCTCTTGCGTCGTCACCGCAAATAACAGGATCCTGTCATATCCAAGCGGCGCACAGGCGCGACAGATGGTTTCCTGCATCTGTTGCAGGCTTTCGGCCTGCGACACGCGCAGCAGGGCATCAAAGGCCGTATCCCCGGAGGACCAGATCACTTTGCCATCACTTCGGCCAGCGCCTGGGCCGCGGCAAGCTGGCCAAGCGCATTGCCCGCCAGCGGGCTGTCACCGGTCAGGATTTTGCCATCCTTGTGGACCGCCCCGGAAATTCCGTCATTGAGCAACTCGAAACCCAGTGCCTGCAATTCTTCGCCGAATTTCCATGTCAGATGACCGGGCATATAGCCGATGTCGGGCGTCTGCGCGTCAAGGGCATCAGGGAAGGCCATGATCTTGCGCCCGCGATAGATAGGGCTGTCCTTTCCAACAGCCAGAAAAGCCGCAGGGCCGTGGCAGAGCGAAATCAGGAACTTGTCCTTGGCGGCAACCCATTCCAGAACGGTCTTGACCTCGGGGCTTTTGGGCAGGCCCATCAGCGCACCATGGCCGCCCGGAATGAACACGCCCAGGTAATCAGAGTCGTCACCCAAGGCCTTGGTGATCACATCGGCCAGCTTCAGTGGCGCCTTGATCTGCTCGGCGTAGCGGTCAAAAAAGCCAAGAACTTCCTTGTCTTCGCGTGGCATGGCCCAGAATTCGAACTTCATCGGGTTGCCCGATACAGTCGCAATATCAAAGCCGAAACCGGCCTTTTCCAAATGATACATTGGCAGCAAAGTCTCTACCGGGTGGTTCCCGGTGGAAAACATCGTGCCATTGTCCATCCGCAGATACCGCTCATCCGCACCGATCACGAGGAATTTCCAGCGCCCGCCCTTATAGGCATCGGGGTATTCCGCGCCCGACAGGTCAGACACCGGCGCTGTGAACTGGCTGAGCGAATAGGGCGAGGGGAAGAACGCGTCATGCTCGGCGGGATCGGGGGTCGGTCGGCGGTCGTTCGGGTCTGAATTTACCATTCTACATTTCTTTCCATAAGCAATAACAGAACATCAATCATAGCCTCGCGCGCGCAGACAGGAATAAGGGGTATCCCCTAGCATTGTCGCAAATGCCAGACCAGCGGCCCTATGACCGACCAGCGTGGCCCCTTTTCGCACATGATTTTGTCAAATATCGGCCACCCCAATTCTGACCCTGAAAAAGCGCGCGCGCGGATACGCCATGGCATCCCTAGTTCCGCCGATAGACCAACAGCCGGTTGTCGGTGGGCATGGTATGCACGGGGGCGGCGGTGAAACCATGGGTTTGGGCAAGGGTATCGACATCTTCCCGCGCGCGCAGGCCCCACTCCGGGTTGCGCAGGCGCAGATCGGCGTCAAAGGCCGCGTTGCCTGGGCCGGTGAAGCGGCCAGCTTCGTTGAAAGGGCCGTAGATCAGCAGCAACCCGCCACGGACCAGCCGCCCGGCAGCCCCTGCCACCAGCCCGCGGCCCAAGGCGCGATATGGGTCAGGTTTGCGGTGAAAACCGCATCCACCTGCGGCCCCGGCCATGGCGGGGTGGCCGCGTTGACCTGCACAGGCGGCAGCACGCGGCCAGATAACTTGGGGCACAGCGCGCGCCAATCGTTGATGGCGGCGCAGCCGTCGGCTGTGGCCTCGGTCGGGTGCCATGTGACATGGGGCAGGGCGCGGGCCATCCACAGCGCATGTTCCCCGGTCCCAGAGGCGATTTCCAGCACCGTGCACGGCGTGGCGGGCAGAAGCTGTGCCAGCGCCTGACAGATGGGGGTGCGGTTGCGGGCAGATGCGTGGGCATGGCGCAAATGCGGGTGGCGCGCGACGGTTGCAGCGGGGTCTGCAAGCGGGTCAAAGGGCGTGTCAGACATGGGACCAGAACCCCTGTTTGCGGCCATGCGTCTGGCGCAACGCGGCCTCATAGGCTGCATGGCTTTGCACGGCACCGTAATCGATAATGGACAGATCAGCCAGATGGCATTCCACGAGATGGCGCGCGGCATGGCGGTAGCGGGTGGATTTCGCGCCCTTCAGCGTGTCGTCGATCATGGCGCGGCGTATCACAGTGGCAGCCAGCGGGTGACGGTCCGACAGCGCCTCGGCCGCTTTGGTCAGCAGCATGTAATCATTGCCGTCCAGTTCTGCCGCCCGCGCCAGCACCAGCCGCGCGGCCCGGTCAGGCGCGGGCCAGTCAAGGAACAGATGCAGGGCGCCGCGCAGGTCGGTATGGTGGGTGGCGATGTCAAAGGCGCGTTCTTCGGCTTCCAGATCATCGAAATCAGGCAGCAGGCGCAGGTATTTGCGCAAGGCGCGCGCGTTCAGGTGTTTTTCAAACCGCGCCCACAGATGCGCCTTCAACGCGTCGCGCTTGCCCAAGGCGGCCAAGCACTCCTCATAAACCTCGTCCAGATCAACGCTTGTCCGGTGGAACTTTGCCCCCGCCTCACGCGCCAAGGCGCGCTGCGCGATCTCATGGGCCTGTGTCACGCGGCCTGCGGATAACAATCTGCGCGCGACATCGGGGGCGATGGTGGCATAGGTCAGTTGCTCGGGCGAATAGCGGGCCATATAGGCGTCCACATCGCCCTGTGCATCGGCCACATCGGCCAGAATACTTGACGCGGTAGATTGCTTGGCGCGCGCGATTGCATTGGCAGGCGACAGGGGCAGGCCATAGCGCTGACAGGCCGCGATTTCAGCGGGCGTGGGCGCGGCATTGGCCCAGTCGGTGGTGATCCGTTTCAGGTGCTCCAGCCCCGCAGGTCCAAGCGCGTCCACCGTCGCAGGAATGATTCCGTCAAATTCGCCGTAACCTGCATCCGCCACAGCATCAAGGATACGTTCTGCCAGCATTTCCGGTGTCAGCGTGACCTTGGCTGACAGATCCGCGATGACGCGCACCGCGCGGCGAAACACATCGCCCACTGCGCCATTGCTGTCGTCCGTCCGTTCATGGACCCTTGGGGCCAGTTGCACGAAGGACCATGTCAGCTCAAACGCCTCTGCCGGATCATGGGGCGCGATGGTCGTCGTGATCATGCCCAATAAGCTGTCCATATCCTTGACCAATGCGCGCTGTTTGCGGGCATCCAGATAACTGGACGCGCGCCGCAGCGATGCAAAGCGCTTGCGCAGGTCGGCGGCCACGTCCTTGGGCCCTTGTGCTGCGCTTAGTTCCAGCCGTGCGCGGCGCTGAAGCGCGGCGCTGCCCTGCACCAGTTCCATGACAAGCCGTGCAAGTTTATCTGCACCCAGCTTTTCAAGATTGGCTTTGTTCAGGGTTTTGTTGGACATCGGGGCACCTTGTCTGAAGCGGCCAGATTGCCAGATCGCGCGCGGACAGGGAAGGGGGCGCCATTCTTCCGCGTGGCCCGCGCTGCAACAGGTCGCGCCCGCCCATCCGGCGCTGCCCATGCTTCCCAACTCTGGTCTGGGGGGCGGCGCGCTTTACGTTATTGCGCGCGCCGCGAAGCTGGCAACCCCGTGCCCCCGTGGCTATAGCCGCGCCCCGTCTGCCAACGCCACGAAGCTGCACCTTTGCCCGCAATTTTATTGATCGTTTTCCTTGCAGAGTGTGAAGCACGCCGCAAGACTGAAATCAATGGGGCCTGAGTCTATGGGGCATTTGGCCGTTTCAGGAACGGGATGGATGATCGGTCCGTATGTATTTGCGCATGTTTCCGAAGGGCTGTTCACGACAGGGCGCGTGGCGTGGCGCCGCGCCAGCAATACAGTCTCTATTGATGTGTTCTTGAACAACACGCGCCGGCGCGGAACTTTTGGGACTGAACGCGTCCTTGCAAGGGGGGGGGGAAGTGCGCGACGGTTGAACAGGCCAATAGCGCGGGTTGCTTCTGATGATGGCCCACTGCACCAAGAAGCTGCAATTCACGGAAGTGGTGACCCAGAATGGCGAATGGCAGCCCCCCCAGATACCCAGAATATCGACGCACCCCAGCGGTGGTTTTATGGTGCTGCGGCCCGCGCCCGACATGGTGCGGTTGCAATGACGCAAGGCATATATGCCCTTGTTCGGTTGCTGTCACGGGCCTGCGTCGGGCGCAACGTCATGATGCCCGCCGCAATTCAATGGCACGCTATATATTTGCGCGCCGATCAATCTCTGGCTGTTTGAGATGGGAGCAGGGTTCAGCAGTATGCGCTTTGGGGCGTATCGCGCAAAAGTCGTAACCGGTTTTGTGCTTCTCGAATCTGCGAAATCAATAAGTTAGAGTGTGTTGCTTGAATGCAAATGAACGCGACACACTC